>DQVG01000070.1 GCA_015661865.1 Desulfurobacteriaceae bacterium | reverse complement strand
CCCCAAATTTTGTACATTTATTATTTTTTCTTGCTACAAATCCATCACAAAGATCAAAAATTCCCGACCAAAATAGAAAAGTAGCCCCAGTTAAAACTTTTCCTTTAAAATAAGCATAACTTGATATCATTCCCAAAATTATAGATATAAAAGTAATGAAATTTGGTGGAATGTTAGCCCTTGCTAAAACATATCCAAATGGAGTATATACTTTTTCAAAGTATTTTCGTTTCGAGGTTAAGTTCATATTTACCTCATAATTTAAATTATTCATTTAATTTTAACAAATTTAAGAAATAACAAAGATATTTACATTAGTCAAAAAAGTTAGTTTTAACTCACTTTTTGAAAAATTTCTCAAGTTTTTTCCTTTTTATTTTTAGTAAAAAATAATTTTAGTAAAAAATAATAGAAGATAAATTAGTAAATATAAGATATGCAATGTAAAAAAGGAATATTTAATCATTTTTCTAGTAAATAGTAAATAAGTCCCCATAAAAGACTTTTTTCACTGGCTGTTATGCAATCTATATTCGTAACTTCGCAAAATACCTTATAAAAACAAATTCCAGGAAGTATTACATCTGCTCTTTTTGGATGAAGTCCCAGTATTTTTTTTCTATCCTCTAAACCTTTTTGAGAAAGAAGTTCACAAAAATAAACTAAATCTTTATAAGTTACTTTTTGTCCATGAACAAGTTCTTCTTTATAAGTTTTTAAATTTAATTTCATAGCTACTATAGAGGTAATAGTTCCTCCCACAGAAACTGCAAAGTAATCTTTTAAATTTTTTTTAGGCAAAGCTTTTTTTAAAAGCTCTTTTAAAAAATTTTCTAAATCTTTTAAGTCTTTCCTTTTTTCGTAAGCTTCTCCTTTTTTTTCAAAATTTTTATTTATAAATTTTTCATAAAGAGTAACAATTCCAATTTTTAAACTTTTTAAAAACTCTATATTATCTTTTTTTCCAAAAACAATTTCTGTAGAACCTCCCCCAAGGTCAATGGTCAGAAGCTTATTTTTTTTGAATTCTTTTAAGTTAGCAAAATAAATAAGTTTAGCTTCCAAGTAATCTGGCAAAATTTGAATATCAAAGCCTAATTTTTTGACTTTTTCCAAAAATATATTTTTATTTTTCGCTCTTCTTACAGCTTCCGTACAAGCACAGATATATTTAGATACTTTATACTTTTCCAAATCTTTTTTAAACTCTTTTAAAACATTTAAAGTTCTTTCCATAGCTTCTTCAAGTATCAAGTTATGTTTAATTAAACCTTCTCCCAAACGAGTAACATAATTTTTCTTTAAAAGAGGAATTAAACTATCTTTTTCTTTTTTTACTACCAACAATCTACAGGAATTTGTTCCTATATCTATAGATGCTAGGTTCATGAATTTTCCCTCAAATTTAATTTTTTAAAAACATAGTATGATACATAATATCCTAAAAGTAAAGATAAAAAAGTATCTGAAGGCCAGTGAGCTTTCAAGGCTATTCTAGCTAAAGCTGTCAAAAAAGGAATAAAAAAGAATAAAAGGGCTAACTTTTGATAAATATTTTTTTGGAAAGTTTTAAAAATAAAATAAAGAGAAAAAAATAAGCTACTACTGCAAATTACATGACCTGAAGGGAAACTTTTATAATGAGTTTTCCAAAGCAAATTTTTTGCTATAGCCTCAGAATAACAAAAAAAATTTAAAGGATTATCTGTAAAAAAAGGCCTTTCCCGAAGAGTTAAGATTTTTATTAAGTGCACAAGCGCATTTGAAAGTAAAAAACTTAAAAATATAACTAAAGATATTTTATAAAACTTTTCTAAATATTTTTGTTTATTTTTAAATAAAATTATAGATCTTGAAAATAACTTTAAAAATAAAGAAAAAATAAAGAAAAAAACAATAAGCCTTGTAATTATGAAAGGGTCACCTAATATATTCCCTAATTTTACTATAGCTTGCAAAAATTTATATTTTAAATATAAGTTATAGATAAAATCAGATAATGTTTTATCTAAAAAAAATATAAAAATTAGCTCTAAAGCTAGGAAAAATAAAAGTTTTTTCATTTTTATAAAAGTTTTAATTAGGAAAGCTTTAGCATTTTCTCAATAGGTTTTCTTGCCTCTTCTAAAAGTTTTTCATCGAGTCTAATTTCATACATTTCATTTTTTAAACAGTTATAAAGACGAGGTAAGGTTATAAGCTTCATAGCATCACAAATAAATCTTCTATGTAAAGAATAAAACACTTTATTAGGTGCAATTTTTTTTAGATAATGAATAATACCCTCTTCAGTTCCTACTACTATAATATCTGAGGTAGTTTGCTTTACAAATTTTACGATTTGAGAGGTTGATCCTACAAAATCAGCTAAATCCCTAACTTCTTTTTTACATTCCGGATGAACTGCGATAGTGCATTTTGGAAATCTTTCTCGATAAAATATTACATCTTCTTTAGATACTTGATCATGAACATAACAGTAACCATTCCAAAGCTCCATTTCTATATCTTTTGGGATTTTTTCTTTAACATAGCTTCCCAAATTTTTATCTGGAACAAATAAAAATTTTTTTATTCCATTTTGAACCAATTTTTCAACAATTTTAACTGCATTTGCCGAGGTGCAGCATATATCTGAAACCGCTTTTACGTCTGCCGAGGAATTTACATAGGTAACAACAAAAGTATCTGGATTATTTTTTTTATACTCTAAAATTTCTTCTTTTGTAGCCATATCTGCCATAAGGCAACCTGCTTTATAGTATGGAATTAATACCTTTCTTGTAGGATTAATAATTTTTGCAGTTTCCGCCATAAAATATACTCCACATACTACAATAATATCTGCATCTGTCTCTTTAGCTTTTCTAGCTAGCTCTAAACTATCTCCTATAAAATCAGCTACTTCTTGAATTTCTGGAAGTTGATAAAAATGAGCTAAAATTATGGCATTTTTCTTAAGTTTAAGCTTTCTTATTTCTTCTTTTAAAAATTTATAATTTTTATAAAGGTTCATTACCTCCCCCTTTTCTTAAAATAATATATTAATAATATTTAGGTGATTATATTATAATTGTAATACTAAAGGATATAAAAAATGATGGACTAAAAAAAATGTTTGATTTAACCAATTTTAACAAAGAAAAAGTAGCAAATATTCTTATAAACTTTATAAAAAATGAAGTAGAAAAATTTAATTTTAAAAAAGTTGTTGTGGGACTTTCTGGGGGAATAGATTCTGCTTTGTCGTGCACGTTAGCAAGCTTAGCTTTAGGAAAAGAAAATGTATATCCCATCTTTATGCCCTATAAAACCTCTTCTAAAGAAAGTTATGAGCACGCTAAACTCCTTTGTGAGAAATTAAACCTTAACTTAATGGTTATAGATATTACCCCCCAAATAGATACATATTTTTCCTATTTAGACAAAATAAATTTTCCAAATAAAAAACTAAAGCTAAGAAAAGCAAATAAAATGGCTCGAGAAAGAATGACTATTCTTTATGATATTGCTTATGAGCTAAATGCTTTGGTTCTTGGAACTTCTAATAAAAGTGAAATACTTATAGGTTATTTTACAAGATGGGGAGATCAAGCTAATGATTTAAATCCTATAGGGGACTTATATAAGACTCAAGTTTGGGAATTAGCAAAATTTTTAAATATTCCCGAGGAAATTATCAATAAACCTCCATCCGCAGATCTTTGGGTAGGTCAAACGGATGAACAGGAAATTGGAATTTCTTATGAGATTTTGGATAAAATTTTATTTGGTTATGTCGATTTAAGAATGAAAAAAGAAGATCTTTATAAATATTTTGAAAAAAATTTAGTTGATAAGGTTATATCAAAAGTTCAATTATCT
>DQVG01000118.1 GCA_015661865.1 Desulfurobacteriaceae bacterium | reverse complement strand
GCTACGTTTTAAGGAGGATATTTTTTCATGCTAAATTTTATAGCAAAAAAGATTTTAGGAACTAAAAATGAAAGAGAAATAAAAAAGATAAAACCAATTGTAGAAAAAATAAATTCTTTAGAAAAAGACTTTGAAAAAAAATCTCAAGCCGAGCTCAGGGAGCTTATTTCAAAATTTAAAAAGGCTTTGACAGATATTAGAGAAAAATATAAAGACGATGATGTAAAAAGTGCAAAAGAACAATTTAAATATATGGATAAAATCTTACCAGAAGTTTTTGCAGCTGTTAGGGAAGCTTCAAAAAGAACTTTGGGTCTAAGACATTTTGATGTTCAACTTATAGGTGGAGTTGTTTTGCATCAAGGGAAAATTGCCGAAATGAAAACAGGAGAAGGGAAAACTTTAGTGGCAACTTTAGCTGCTACTTTAAATGCTTTAGCTCAAAGGGGAGTCCATATAGTTACCGTAAATGATTATCTAGCAAAAAGAGATGCTGAGTGGATGGGCCCTATATATAGATATTTAGGTCTTACAGTTGGATATTTACAGCAGGACATGGAAAAAGAAGAAAGAAAAAAAGCATATGCTTGTGATATTACATATGGAACAAATAGTGAATTTGGCTTTGATTATTTAAGAGATAATATGGCCTTTTCCAAAGAAGAACAAGTTCAAAGAGAACTTTTTTATGCTATTGTAGATGAAGCTGATTCTATCTTAATAGATGAAGCTAGAACTCCTTTAATTATTTCTGGGCCATCGGATGAAAATCCTGAGGTTTACTATCTAGCAGACTACATTGTAAGACAGTTAAAAAAAGATGAAGATTTTGAAGTAGATGAAAAAACCAAAACCGCAGTTTTAACAGATAAAGGTATAAAAAAGGTAGAAGCTATTTTAGAAAAATTCATAGATAAGGACCTTTATGGAGTAAAAGAAATTAATTTATATGATCCCAAACTTTCTGAGCTTCTTCATGCCATTTTACAATCTTTAAGAGCTCATTATCTTTTTAAAAGAGATATTGATTATATGGTAATTGATAACAAAGTAGTTATAATTGATGAGTTTACCGGCAGACTTATGGATGGAAGAAGGTGGAGTGATGGACTTCACCAAGCGGTAGAAGCAAAAGAAGGAGTTCCTATTGAATCTGAAAATCAAACTTTAGCAACTATTACCCTTCAAAATTACTTTAAACTTTATAAAAAACTTGCCGGGATGACTGGAACTGCAGAAACTGAAGCTGCCGAGTTAAAGGCTATATATGGTTTGGATGTAGTAGTTATTCCAACAAATAAACCTATAAGAAGAATAGATCACCCGGATGTAATTTACAAAACAAAAGCTGCCAAATGGAAGGCTGTGGTTGAGGAAATAAAAAAAGAACATGCTAAAGGAAGGCCTATTTTGGTAGGAACTAAATCTGTGGAAGATTCTGAGCTTTTATCTAATTTATTAAAGCAAGAAGGTATTCCTCATCAGGTTTTAAATGCAAAGTATCACGAAAAGGAAGCTGAAATTGTGGCTCAAGCTGGAAGATTAGGAGCGGTAACCATAGCTACTAATATGGCCGGTAGAGGAACAGATATTTTACTTGGGGGAAATCCAGAGTATTTAGCAAAAAGTGAGCTTAAGGAAAAAGGAATTACTTTAGATTCTATAAAAGAAATGTTAAGAAAAGAATATCCAAATTTAAGTGATTTTGAACTTGATGAAAAAGCTTATGAAATTTATGAAGATCTTTTAAAAGAAAATTTAGAAAAATGGAAAAAAATTACAGAAAAAGAAAAAGAAAAAGTAAAAGAGCTTGGAGGACTTTACGTTATTGGAACGGAAAGACACGAAAGTAGAAGAATAGACAATCAACTTCGAGGAAGATCAGGTCGTCAAGGAGATCCTGGAGAAACTAGATTCTTTTTATCTTTGGAAGATGATTTACTTAGACTTTTTGGAGCAGATAAAATTCAAAAACTTATGAACTTTATGAATATTCCGGAAGATGAACCAATTACTCATAAAATGGTATCCAAAGCTTTAGAAACAGCTCAACAAAAAGTAGAGCAAATGCATTTTCAAATTAGAAAACGTCTTTTAGAATTTGATGAGGTCTATAATGTTCAAAGAAAAGTTATTTATGAGCAGAGAAACAAGATATTAAAAGGAGAAAATATAAAAGAAGAAATTCTTGCTATGATAGAAGATGTTATTACTGATCTAGTAGATATGTTTGTTCCGGAGGAAGAGCTTCCAGAAAATTGGAATCTAAAAGGTTTAAAAGATTATGTAGAAAAAAATTATGGAGTTCCCCTGCCCTCTTTTCCAACTTCCTTAGAAGAATTAGAAAAAATTGAGTTAGATGAAGATGATGAAAGAGAGAAAATAAAAATTTTACTTTTAAAAGCTTTCTTAAATCTTTATGAAGAAGGAGAAAAAGTTTTAGGAGAAAGTGAATTAAGAGAGTTAGAAAGATTAACTCTCTTACAAAACTTAGATCATTATTGGAGAGAACACTTAAGAAACTTGGATCACCTAAGAGAAGGAATAGGTCTTAGAGGATATGGACAGAAGGATCCAGTAGTAGAATTTAAAAAAGAATCTTTTGAGCTTTTTAAAGATTTAATAAAAACCATAAAGCACTCTACTATATCTTCTCTTATGCAATATTTACACTTTAATGTAAAAGAAGCTAAAGATAAAATGGCTTAAAAAGAGGAGAACATGGTTTTTGTAGGTTTGATTCATTATCCAGTTTATAATAAACATAGAAAGGTGGTTTGTACGTCCTTAACTCCCTTAGACATTCATGACATTGCCCGAGCAAGTAGAACTTTTGGAGTGGAAAAGTATTATGTTATAAATCCTATAGATTCTCATTTGGAGCTTGCTAAAACTTTAGTATCTTTTTGGCAAGATGGGCATGGACGCAAGTATAATCCAGCAAGATATGAAGCTTTAAAACTTGTAAAACCAGTTCCTTATTTGGAAGATGCTTTAAAAGATATTGAAAAAAATTATTCTATAAAACCCAAATTAGTAGCTACTACGGCAAGAAAATATGATAATGCAATTGATTATAAAACCTTAAGAGAAAAAATAAAACAAGGAGAGGATATATTTCTTTGCTTTGGAACTGGATGGGGACTTACTGAAGAATTTATAAAGTCTTGTGATTATATTTTAAAGCCTGTTTATGGACCTACAGATTATAATCACTTATCTGTTAGAAGTGCAGTCTCAATTATATTAGATAGACTTTTAGGGGTATAGAGATGAAAATAGTACTATTTTTATTTTCTTTTCTAAATTTTTCTTTTTTTGCCTTTGCCCAAAACTATTTAAATCAATCTCTTGAATATTTAAAAGAAGCTCCGGAAAATAGTATAGTAGATGCTATTTTATTTTCTGTAGATGGAGATCCTTTCTCTTTAATAGATTTAAAAAAATATATGTTTTTATCGGGCATAAAAGATCCAAAAAAAGCTTGCAGGAATTATATTCAGACTTTACTTATTGCTAAAAAAGCTAAAAGCTTAGGTGCAAAAGTTCCAGAAAAAATAATAAACCAAGCTATTAAAGAGATTTTAAAAAGAAATAATATGGATTTATCAACTTTAAAAGTTCTTTTAGAAAGTAAAGGTATTTCTTTTGAAGAATTTAAAAAATTTATAGAAAATCAAATTTTAGTTTCCAGCTATATGCAAGATTTTGGGAGACCTAACATATATACTTTAGCCCAAGATTTTAACTTAGAAATTTATGAACCTTTGTGCTATATTGAGGAGCTAAAAGAATTTTTTGTTCCAAAATTCTATGAAAATTTAAAAGTAGAAAAACATGAGCCCTTAGAGAATAAGGAAAATATTACTACAGAAAATAATAATAGATTCATAAATGATACTAACATTACTAATAATACAAGTCAAACAAATAAAAGCTATACAAATCTTAATAGTACTGAAATTGAAATTCAAAAGGAGAATATAAATGGAACAAAAGAAGAATAAACTTCCAGTAAAACCTTGTCCTAAAAGATTAAAAGGCTTCCCCTGTGGGGGTTCCATTCAAGGTATTTGTGAACTTAAAGATAGAAGATGTATATTTTGGGTAATTTGGGAGAAAAAGAAAAATGATGAAATTTAGGAAAAATATATTTTCTTTTGAACTTTCTCCCCCAAGAGGAATTGAGGCAGAAAACCTTGTTAAAGAATTTTCAAAATATAAAAATTTTTTTTTATTTGTAAATGTAACAGATAATCAAAGAGCAAATGTGCGAATGTCCTCTTTAGCTATGTCTTTATGGCTTTTAAAGTATGGCATAACTCCTAATATGCAAATAACTGCGCGAGATAGAAATATTTTAGCGATTCAAAGTGATATTTTGGGAGCATACTCTCTTGGAATTAGATATTTTACAGCGATGACGGGAGATCATCCAAAGCTGGGAGATCATAAAGATGCTATGGGAGTCTATGAAGTAGATTCTTTAGGAATTTTAAAAATTTTAAAAAACTTAAAAGAAGGTTTTTTATTAAATAAAAAACAATTAGATAAGCCTTTAAAAGATATTGTATATGGAGCTGTATATAACCCTTATTCTGGACCCAAAGAACTTCAGGAAAGAAAATTAGAAAAAAAAATATCTTTAGGAGCTACATTTATACAAACCCAGCCAATTTACTCTATAAAGATAGGAAAAGAAACTTTAAAATTAATTTCCAATTTAAATGCTTATCCAATTTTAGGTATCTTAGCTATAAACTCAAGAAAAATGCTTGAATTTTTAGAAGATCTTTTACCTGGGGCTATTGATGAAAGCTTAAAAAGACATCTTTTAAGTACTCAAAATATAAAAGAAGCTTATTTTGAGTATTTAGAAGATTTTCTAAAAGCCTTTCGAGGAGAAGATGTAGGTTTTCATTTTATGTTTTTTAAAGATATTGAAAGTTTAACTAAGCTACTAGAAAAAGTTTTTTAAAATGGAAAAAGTTAGAGCTAAAATAACCATAAATGGAGTTGTTCAGGGAGTAGGTTTTCGTCCCTTTATTTTTAACTTAGCTAAAGAAAAAAATTTAAAAGGTTTTATAAAAAACTTCGAAAGCGGAGTTTATATAGAGGTAGAGGGAGAAAAAGAAAATATTTTAAGTTTTATAAAAGAAATCCCGAAAAAAAAACCTAAATTATCTTTCATCTATTCTTTAGAATATTCTTTAGCTCCTCCTGTTGGATATACTGAATTTAAAATAGAAAAAAGCTCAACTTCTAGTTTTATATCTACTTTAGTCTTACCCGATATTTCCACTTGTAAAGATTGTTTAAAAGAGCTTTTTGATAAAAATGATAGACGCTACAGGTATCCTTTTATAAATTGTACAAACTGCGGTCCTAGATTTACTATTATAGAAAAACTTCCCTATGATAGAAAAAATACTTCTATGAAATATTTTCAAATGTGCAAAGAGTGTCAAAAAGAATATAATGATCCTCAAGATAGACGTTTTCATGCTCAGCCTAATGCCTGTTTTAAATGTGGCCCTTACTTATATTTAATTTCTTTAAAAAAAGGGCTTTTATTTTTAGAAAAAAATCCTTATAAAACTAAAAAAGAAATTTTAGATTTTTTAAAGTTAACTTTAAAACTTGAAAAGATAGATTATGAAAATAATAAAGTTATATTAAAAACTTCTCAGAAAAATTACTATCTTAAGGTAGTTTTTGTAAAAGATTTAATAGATATTACCTCTAAGCTAATAAAAAAAGGATATATATTTGCAATTAAAGGCTTAGGAGGGTTTCATTTAGTTGCAGATGCTTTAAATGAAGAAACGGTAAAACTTTTAAGAGCTAGAAAACACCGACCAGCTAAACCCTTTGCTTTAATGTTTCCAAATCTAGAAAGTATAAAAAACTATTGTTTTTTAGAAAAAGAAGATATAGAAGCTTTAGAAAGTATAGAAAAGCCTATAGTTCTTTTAAGGAAAAAAAGAGAAGTTAAGTATATTGCTCCAGATAACCCTTATTTTGGAGTTTTTTTACCTTATACTCCACTTTATCATCTCCTATTAAATACTTTAAAATCTCCCATTATTTGCACCTCGGCAAATATCTCTGGAGAACCTTTAATAAAAGATGATATGGAGCTTATTGAGAATTTGGAAAATGTTTTTGATTTTATTTTGTCTTATAATCGTCCAATTGTTAGAGGGGTAGATGATAGCGTTTTAAAAGCATTTAAAGGTAAACGTCTTTTATTTAGAAGAGCGCGGGGATATGCTCCTTTTCCAGCTTTTAGCAAAAAAACTTTTAAGGGAAATTTTTTAGCTTTGGGAGGAAATTTAAAAAATACTTTTTCTTTTTCTTTGAAAGATAGATCTTATATTTTTATATCTCCTCATATTGGGGATTTAGAAAATAAAAAAACTTATGAATATCTAAAATCTTATGTTCAAGATTTTTTAAATCTTTATAAATTGGACTATAAACATTTAGATGCTATAGTTATAGATGCTCATCCAAAATATTTAAGCTCGCTTTTGGGTAAAGAAATTGCAAAAAAATTTAACATTCCTTTATATAAGGTTTATCACCATCACGCTCATATAGTAACTACTATGTTCGAAAATGAAATTGAAAAGGAAGTTTTAGGATTTTCCTTTGATGGAACAGGTTATGGAGAAGATGGGACTATCTGGGGAGGGGAAGCTCTTATTTCTTCTTATACAAGTTTTAAAAGAGTAGCTACTATACACCCTTTCCTTTTAATAGGAGGAGATAAAGCCATTAAAGAACCTTGGAAAATTTTATTTTCTTTGCTTTATGAAATTTATGAAAAAGATTTAGAAAAAATTTACTTTATTTTGAAAAAAATAAACCCAAACTTTTTTGATAAGGAAAAAAGCAAAATTTTTTACTTTGGCTTAAAAAAGAAAATAAATGCAATTAAAACTACTTCTATGGGGAGATTATTTGACGCAGTTAGCGTTTTATTTACAAAAAAGCTTTTTGCAAGTTTTGAAGGAGAGCTTCCAATAGCTTTAGAAAATTT
>DQVG01000145.1 GCA_015661865.1 Desulfurobacteriaceae bacterium | reverse complement strand
TTATAACAAAAAACTTAGAAGAAAAAGTAGAAATTTATTCAGATTAGAAATTCATAATATTACTTTACATTGATCAAAAACCTTTGCTTTTATATTTAGTTTTTTAAAACCATTTCTCACCACCGCAATATAAACCAATAATAATCTACGAATTTCAATACAGTAAAGGTCTTATTTGAACTAGTAGGTGTGAATCTCTAAAATTTTCAACAAATCTGTTGTTTCAATACTGTAACGGTCTTATTTAAAGTTAATTTTGATAGAATTTATATTCCTTTTAGAAAAGGAAGTATGAGTTTATAAAGGAAAAAGTTAATTTAAAAATTTTATTTCTTAAAATTTGCTCAAATTTTCAAAATCCTCTAATCAAAATCCTCTAAGACCCCTCAAATGGTTTTGTTTAAAAATTGATTTTACTGTCTTTTAGAATATAATAATTGTAAAAATTTAGGATTATTGGATTGGAGAAAATTGAAAGAGGAAGTTTTTAATCAAGAGGTTTACTCAGAAGAGTCAGAGAAAGTATCTTCCAAAAATACTTTAATACCTGCATTTGAATACTTATACTCTGTTTATGAAGAAGATACTTCCCAAATGGAAACTTCTCAAGAAACTACCGAGGAGTCCCACATAGACCCTATATTAAAGGAAAAAATAAGAAAAGAATTAGAAGAAGAAATAAAAAAAGAGCTAGAAAAAGAGTATGAAAAAAAACTTCAAGAGATTTTAAATGAGAAAATAACAGCTCTTACTAGTTATTATGAGGAGAAAATAAAGGAAGTAAAAAATACTAGCTATAATCAGGGATTTGAAGAAGGGTATAAGAAAGGATTTGAAGATGGAAAGCTTTCTGTTGAAAAGGAATATAAGGAAAAATTGGAAAAGTTAAGAGAATTTATTAAAAATTTTGAAAAACTTTTAAATGAAGATATAAAAAATGAACTTAAAAAAGAAAAAGAGAAACTTTTAAAAATTTATAATGAAATGCTTGAAGAACTTTTAATATCAGCTATAGAATTTATCACTCAACAAGAATATAAAAAAGATTGTGGAATTGTTATGAATAATATTTTAAAAACAATAAAGGATTTTGAACTAGAAGAATATTCGAAAGTTCAAATTTTTGTTAATCCAGTGGCTTTTAAAATTTTGGATAAGGCCCGATTTTTAATGGAGTCAGATCATTATCAAATTTTAGAAGATAAAAACCTAGATATAGGAGATTTTAGAGTCAAAACTCAAAATTTCGAAGTAGAAAGTATAGTGAAGGAAAGATTGAATGTTGTTAAGGAAGAACTTAAGGAAGCAATTAAGCAAATACAAGCCTTACAAAATCAAAGGTAAAATAACTGATATAACCGGAAACATTATTTGGGCAACTTTACCCAAAGTGAATTTAGGAGAGCAATGTATTATAGATGGAAAAGTTGAAGGAGAGGTTGTAGGTTTTAAAAATAATAAAGCTATTATATTGACTTACGGAAATTTAGAAGGAGTTAAAGTAGGAGGAAATGTAGAAGCTCTTTCAAGACCGGTTATTGTAAAAGTTGGAAAAGAGCTTCTAGGTTGTATTGTAGATGCCTTTGGAAACCCTATAAATAAGCAAGTTACTTTGAAAGAAAAAATAGAAATTAAACCCGAGCCTATTAATCCTTTAGAAAGAGCTCGTATAAAAGAACCTTTAGATCTAGGAATAAGAGCTATAAATGGCCTTCTTACGGTAGGAAAAGGGCAAAGAATAGGAATTTTTGCAGGTGCAGGAGTTGGAAAATCAACTACTTTGGGTATGATAGCTAGATATACAAAAACAGATGTAAATGTTATATGTCTAGTAGGAGAAAGAGGTAGAGAAGTTCGCGAGTTTATAGAAGATGCTTTGGGAGAGGAAGGTTTAAAAAAAAGTGTTGTAGTTGTTGCTACTTCTGATAATCCACCTTTGGTAAAAGTTAGATCTTTATTTACTGCCTGTGCCATTGCGGATTATTTTTCTTATCAAGGAAAAGATGTTTTGTTTTTGGTAGATAGTTTTACAAGACTGGCCATGGCTCAACGCGAAGTTGGGCTTTCTGTTGGAGAACCTCCTACGACAAAAGGTTATACTCCTTCGGTTTTTAATCTTATACCTCAAATTATAGAGCGGGCTGGAGCCTTTGTAAATAGAGGTTCAATAACTGGAATCTATACTGTCTTAGTTGAAGGGGATGATCCCCATACCGATCCAATAGCCGATGCAGCTATATCTTTCTTGGATGGTCATATAGTTCTTTCCCGTCAAATTGCTAATATGAGAATTTATCCGGCTATAGATATATTAAAAAGTATCTCTAGGCTTACTCCTCAAATAGTCCCTCCAGATATATTAGAACTTCAATCTGTATATATAAAAATTTTATCTATATATAAAGAAGTAGAAGATATGATCAAACTAGGAATATATAAAAAGGGAACTTCTCAAATAGTAGATATGGTAATAGAAGTTTACCCTCTTTTGGTAAATTATATAAAACAAAGGCCGGAAGAATATGTATCTTTAAAAGACTCTTGGCAAAATTTAAAAGAGCTTGTAGATGCTATTTATAAAGTTGCTCAAAAGTATAACTTAAATTTAAAAGAGATCGCCTAAATTTTTATAATTTCCAAAATATCTTTTTTAAAAAGAAAATATCCTCCCAAAAAATAAAGAAGAGTAAATATGATATATTCAAAAATAGTTCGAAAATATAAGTTTTCAAAATTATTAGAGATTTTAAAAACTAAAAAACCAATAAATAGTCCAAAAGTAAGAAGCTTAAAAAAATATAAGTAAGTGCTAAAGCTCAAAGAAATAAAAAAATCTTTTTTGACTTTAAAAGTAAGAAAAATAAAAGTAATAAAGTAACTTATAGATGTAGCAAAGGGCAAACCAAAAATACCTAAAGGTAGGATAAATATAAAAATATAGTCAAAAATTGTATTTAAGGTTAAAGTAAATAAGCTTACAGGAACTAAAGATCTTGGTTTTTCCTTAGCTAAATAAATATTAAAATATATTCGAGATAAAGTTGCAAACACAAGTCCAGGCAAACTTCCAAGGAGAGCAAGATAAGTTTTATATGCATCTTGGGAAGTAAATTTCCCATGAGCAAATAGAACTTTTACGGTATCTAGACCAAAAAAGCCAAATAAAAGAGTTGTAAATAAAATAAGAAAATAAGCAAGTTTTAATGTTCTTTCTATATCTTTATTTAAAATCTTTAAATCTAACTTAGCTATCTTTTCTGATAAATCTTTTAAAGCTACTTTATTTATTGCTATAGTTACTAAACCTATGGGTAAAAATAAAAGTCTAAATGAATAGTATAAATAAGATATGGCTCCCTTTTCAAGAAAAGTAGCAAATATAGTATCAATAATTATTGATATTTGTTTTAATGCTCCTATCAAAAAAGAAAATATAAAATTTTTTAAAACAAAGATAACATCCTTTATAGCTTCTAAAGAAGGTTTATAAAAAAGCTTTTTTCTTAAAAATTTATAACCTACAAATAAAAGCTGAAAAAATACACCTAGGTATACCCCAATAATTAAAGCTTCTATATCAAATTTTTTTTGAAAAAGGATAATTCCAAAAATTATTCCAAGGTTAAAAAATACTGTAGAAACTGAAAAAGTCCAAAAATCATTTAAAGCTTCTAAACTTCCTCCCAAAATAGCAATTATAGAAATAAAAAATATAAAAGGAAAAAGTAATTTTAAATAGTAACTAGCTTCTTTTAATAAACTTTCATCATAACCTGGAGCTAAAAATTTAATAATAAGATAAGAGTTTTCTATACCTAAAAAAATTAAGATAAGTAAAATTATGCTCCAGATTAATAAAAATAGATTTAAAAAAGAATAAGCTTTTTTCCTATTGATCTTTAAAAGCTTTATAAATTTAGGGAGAAATACATTTGATAAAGCCCCTTCTGCAAAAATATGCCTTAAAGTATTTGGGATTTTAAATGCTAAGAAAAATATATCTGTTTTAACATTTGCTCCAAAATAATAAGCTACGGTTAAGTCTCTCAAAAATCCTGAGATTCTTGAAAGTAATATTCCAAAAGAGGAAATAAACATAAACTTTGCATTATTACCTAACTTTATTTTTTTTATCAGCCTTTTCATCAAAGAAGGTGCCCAAGTTTATTTTTTTTAGTTTCTAAATAAGTTTTATTTTCTTTCCGTATACAAACTAAGGGAAGTCTTGCTACTACATTTACATTACATAAAATTAAATCTTTTATTTTGTTTGGATTATTTGTTATTAAAACTACTGAAGAAACTTTTAAGTCCTTTAAAATATGACCTGCTATATAAAAATCTCTTTCATCAGCTTTAAAACCAAGAATTTTATTAGCCTCAACCGTATCTAAACCCTTTTCTTGATAAGCATAAGCTTTTATTTTATTAACAAGCCCTATACCCCTTCCTTCTTGATTTAAATAAATTAAAACTCCTTTACCATACTCGCTGATGAGCTTCATAGCTAATTTAAGTTGATTTTGACAATCACATTTATAAGATCCAAAAACATCTCCAGTAAGACAAGAAGAATGAACTCTTACTAAAACATTTTCTTCATTTTCAACTTTTCCATAAACCAAAGCTACATGCTCTTTATTTTTAATAGGATCAACATATACCTTTATTTTCCACGTTCCAAATTCATTTTGAATATGGGCTTCAGCTTCAGATTTTAGTAGGGTTTTTTTATAAAAAATATACTTTTTTATATCTTCTATAGTAATAAGTTTATAATTTTCCTTTTGTGCAAACTCTTTAGCCTCTTTTTCTGAGAGCATATGACCATCGTCTTTCATAATTTCACAAATAGCAGCTGCAGGAGCTAAATTTGCTAGTTTACAAATTTCTACACTGGCTTCAGTATGTCCTTCTCTTTCAAGTAAAGTATACTTTCGAGCTTTTAAAGGAATGATATGACCAGGAACTACAAAATCTTGAGGTTTTACCCAAGGCTTTGTGGTTAAATTTATAGTTAAGGCTCTTTCATAGGCAGAAATTCCCGTGGTAATTCCAAATCTTGGATGAGCATCTATAGCAAGACCCATAGC
>DQVG01000111.1 GCA_015661865.1 Desulfurobacteriaceae bacterium | reverse complement strand
TTTTACTCTAGGGTATACATTTATTTTTTTATCTTTATACTCTTTTTTCATTTTCTCTCTTAAAAATATCGTATAGCAAGGATTACAAATAGGTTTAAGCCATACTGAAGAAGTTTTTTGTCTTTCATATAGATATTCTGCTAATTTATTTGCTTCTTCCCAAGATAAATCATCTAAGTTTTTTCCCCTACCTGTTGTAATTAAAAATACAAAATAAATTCTATAAGCTCCAAGTTCTTCGGCTAGATCTATAATTTTTGGAATTTCGTCTACATTAAGTTTAGAAACTGTAGAATGAAACTGAAATCTAAGACCCATTTCTTTAGCTAACTTTAAATTTTTATAAACTTCATCAAAACACCCGGGAATTCCTCTAAGCTCATCATGTTTTTTTCCTACCCCATCTATAGAAACTCCTACCCTCCACATACCAGCTTCCAAAAGTTTTTCAATATTTTCTTTTGTAAGTAAAGTCCCATTTGTAGCCATAACTATCTGCATTTTAGTATTTTCAAAAGCAAATTTAATAAGATCAAATATATCTTCCCTCATTAAAGGTTCTCCACCTGTAAAGGCAAACTTAACGGGACCAAAATATTTCCAAATATCATAAATAAGCTTTTTTCCTTCTTCAGTTGTAAGTTCATCTGGCCAAGGTTCTCCAGAATCTAAAGAACAATGTTTACATTTTAGATTACAAACATTAGTACAAGCCCAAACAAATTCTCCTGGAAGATAAGAAAAACAACCTGTACCTACGGTATCATTATCAAATATATATTCTAAATTAATAGCCATTTATTCCCTCCTTCATTGCATTATTAAAATATTATATAAGATTAAACTTTTATTTTAACAAATAATCTTAAAGGAGAGTTTTTAGCTATATTCATTAAAAGACCTATGGAAAATAACATTACTATAAGGGAGGTTCCTCCCTTGCTAATAAAGGGCAAAGTTATTCCTGTTGTTGGAAGTAAAGATAAATTAACAGCTATGTGAATAAAAGCTTGTAAAACTATGCTTACACTTATCCCAATTATTAAATATCTTGCAAATTTGTCCTCACAAGTCTCTAAAAGTCTAAAACTTACTACGAGCAAACTAAAAAATAAAGTGGAAATAAAAACCATATAAATAAATCCTAATTCTTCGCTCATAGAAGCATAGATAAAATCATTAAAAGGTTCTGGTAAATAATAATTTTTCATAATTCCATTTCCTATACCTACTCCTTTAAAACCCCCTCTTGCAATAGCTATTAAAGCTTGAATTACTTGATAGCCGTAACTATGAGCATATTTGAAGGGATCCACAATAGCTTCTAAACGTTTTAGTCTATAGGGGGCAATAAGAATACCAAGAATAAATATGAAAAATATAAAAAAAGTTGTTATTATTAAATATCTTTTAGGTACTTTAGAAACAAATAACATAATTGCTACAGTAGCTAAAAATAACATTACAAGACCTAAATCTTTTTCAAAGAAAATTAAAATAGTTGGAAAGAAAATAAGAATTGCAAATTTTATTAGTTTCTTTATATCTTTTAGTTCATGTTCATACTTGGATAAATAAGCCGCTACAAAAATAATTAAAAGAAATTTTGCTACTTCTGCAGGTTGAAAAGAAAAACCTCCCAATCTTATCCAGCTTTTAGCTCCATTAACTTCCACTCCGAAAGGAAATACCAAAATTAATAAAAAAATTGCTAATCCATAAATTATTTTTAAAACTATTTCTTTTTGAAGAATTTTATAATCAAATTTAGTTGCTATAAAAAGAAGTCCTGCTATACCTATAAAACTTGCGATTAATTGACTTTTAATAGCATTGGGATTTTGAGATATAAGGTTAATGCTAATAAAAATTAGACCTATAGATACCAAAATAGATGATACTATAAATAAAAATAAAAAGGAAAAATTTCTTATTTTATCCAAGATATTTCCTCATAAACATTTTTATATTTTTCCAAAAGTTTATCAAAATACCTACCCCTTTCTAAATAATTTTTAAATCTATCAAAAGAAGAGCAACCCGGGGAAAATAAAATTGTTAAATTATGTTTTTTTGCTAATTTTATAGCTTCATCTAAAGCTTCTTCCAAAGAGGAACATACTTTTATATTTGGTAAATTTTTCAATTGTTTATATATGCTGACTTTGGCTTCTCCAAATAAAAATACCTTAAAAACTTTTTTCTTTATTAAAGGTATTAAATTATTAAAACACAAACCCTTATCTTTTCCGCCCATTATTAAAATTACCCGATCATTAACAGCTCTTAAGGCCCACTCAACCGAATGTGGATTTGTAGATTTACTATCGTTATATATAGAAATACCTTCTAATTGTCTTTTTTCCAATCTAAAAGGTAATTTTTTATATTTATTTATGGCTTTTTTAATAAAACTTATATTATAAAATTTTTTTAGATCCAACTTTAAAATATAATTTACAAAATTTTCAAATATACATAAACTAGCAAGTAAATCTAAAGCAAAAGGTTTTTGCAAAAATTCTGGACAATTTAGTTCTTTTAAATCCACTTTTATATGTGGAGTGTATATGCAGTAATCTTGAGATAAAAAGTAAGAGCTATTAGGAGATATTCCAAAAGTTATAATATTTTTATCTTTTAAAAGATTTTTAAAAGCTATTTTACATTTTTTATAAGTTCTTTCTTCAATTATCCTTATTTTTGAATTTAAAATAAGTTTTAACTTTGAAAACATATAATTTGAAAAAGTTCGATGCCAACTAATATGGTCCTCATGTATATTTAGTATAGCTCCTACATCAAATTTTAAATATTTACTATCAAAAAGCTGAAAGGAGGATAATTCTAAAACAATTACACTGCTTTTATCGGTTAAATGAGCAAATTCAGATAGAGGAATACCATAGTTTCCGCCTATAAAAGTTTTAAGAGAGGAAAATTCTCCTAAAGTTTCCAAAAGAAGATAAGTGATTAAGGTTGTTGTACTTTTTCCATTAGTCCCTGTAATACCTATTTTATATCCTTTAGAATTAATTAAACCAAGATCCAACTCTGAAATTATTTTTGATTTTAATATTTTCAAAAAATCTTTGTATGGAGGAATACCGGGACTTTTTACAATAAATTCATACTTATCTTTTAAAATATCAAAACTATCCTTTTCATCCCATAAGATAGTTTTATATCCTAAAAGATTTAATAGATTTTGAGCAGCTTTTCCGGAAATTCCTTTTCCTAATATTAATACTTTTTTTTCCAATTTTTCCCTTATAATTTGATAAAAGTTATAATTTTTTAAAATAATTTTAACTTAAGTTTTTAATAAGAAAAAGATTCTTTTAAAGGTATAAGTTGTCTTTTCAACAAAATTTTCCATTTATGCTAAAATGAAATAAAAATAACTATAAGGTTATATTTAAGTAAAAACAATATGCAAGTAAAAAAAGATAAAGTAGCAATTATTGCGGTTCAAAGAGATAAGGAAAGTTTGGATTTAGAGGAATTAGAAGGTTTAGTAGAAGCTTTAAATGGAGAAATTGTTTTAAAAGTTGTTCAAAAAAGAAAAAATTTTGATCCTGCTACTTATATAGGAAAAGGTAAACTTAAAGAGCTTTCAAATTTAAAAAATATTTTAGGATTTGAGAAGGTTGTAGCTTATCATAATCTTACACCCTCTCAAATAAGAAATTTAGAAAATAATCTAAATTGTAAAGTCCTAGATAAAAGTGATATTATTTTAGAAATTTTTTCAAAAAGAGCTAAAACTAAAGTTGCAAAGCTTCAGATTGAACTTGCTTTGCTTATGCATAAGCTAGCCAGGTTAAAAGGAAAAGGAGTTGACCTAGATAATCCTGGGGCCAGAGGAAAAGGGGAAACTTTGTTAGAAATAGAAAAAAGAAGTATAAGACAAAGAATTTATAAATTAAAAAAAGAAATAGAAGATTTAAGTAGACATTACGAGCTAACTAGGAAATCTCGGAAACGCCAAGGTTTTAAAGCAGTAGCTATTGTAGGTTATACTAATGCGGGGAAATCTACTTTGTTAAAAGCATTAACTAAAGAAGATGTATTTATAAAAAATATGCCTTTTGCTACCTTGGATACAAAAACTAAAAAAGTTTTTCACAAGGGTAAAACTTTTTTGCTAACAGATACAATCGGTTTTATTAAAGATCTACCTCATGAACTAGTAGCTTCTTTTAAGGCAACTTTGGAAGAATGCAAATATGTGGATCTTTTACTTATTGTTATTGATATTTCAGATAAGAATTGGGAAAATCAATATAAAACTGTAAAAAGAGTTTTAAAAGAGCTTCAAGCTTGGGATAAAAAAAAGCTAGTAGTCTTAAATAAGTTGGATAAGCTAATTTCTTCTCAAGAGAAATGTAAAAATTTTTATCATGAAATATGTTCTTTGTTAAAAAGAGAAAATATCCCTTATATTTTTATCAGTGCTAAAAAGAACTGGAATTTAAAGGAACTTAAGGATAAGATTTTAGAGCTTCTCTTTGATG
>DQVG01000033.1 GCA_015661865.1 Desulfurobacteriaceae bacterium | reverse complement strand
TTATCATTATTTAGTTCCAGATTTAAGAAATGTAAATAACTTTTCCTATGGATGGGATAAGGTAAAAAGATTTTATGCAAAGTTTGTAAATGATGAAAATGTTGAAATTTGGGATTTCAAATCTGAAAATCCAAAAGTAAGTTCTCAAAAAAATTATTTACCTGTTTATATCTCTCCATTTACTTTTATAAAACTATCTTTTCATAATGAAAAAGATTTTGAAAAACTGTTAGAAAGTGCAATTAAAGTATATAAAGATATATTAAAAGATTACAACGAAGTTATTTTAGAAGATCCAGCTTTGGTTTTAGAGCTTTCTGAAAAGAAGTAAGACTTGTTAAAAAGCTTTATAATGAGCTTTCTAAGGTGATAAATGTATACGTTCTTACTTACTATGATTCTTTGGAAGAAAATACTTTTAAAACTCTTTTAGAGACAAGTGTTAAGGGAATATTTTTAGATATTGTAAATGGAAAATCCAATTTAGAGCTTTTAAGAAAATATAAGGATTATATAAATAATAAAGAAATTATATTAGGCGTTACCAACGGAAGAAATGTTTGGAAAGCAGATTTACTTAAGATAAAAGAGACTTTAAATGAGTTTAAAGATTTAAATATTTCTATATCAAATGGAGGGCCTCTTTTTCACTTACCTATAACTATTGAGGGAGAACCTCTAGATGAAAAGCTTTTAAATAAATTGGCTTTTGCTAATGAAAAGTTAACTGAACTTAATATTTTAAGAGAGCTTTTAAATGAAAATAAAGAAGAGAAAGCTAAAAAGTGGATAGAAGGAATTTATGTTTCTTTTGGAGAGATTAAAGAAGTCAAAGAAAAGATTAAAAATTTAAAAGAGGAAGATTTTGTAAGAACTCCTTCTTTTGAAGAGAGAAATAAAATTCAAAGAGAGCTTTTAAAATTACCTCTATTTCCAACTACAACAATTGGATCTTTCCCTCAGACCCAAGAAGTTAGAAAGATAAGAGCTTTATATCGTCAAGGTAAACTTTCAAAAGAGGATTATGAAACTTTCATTAGAGGAGAAATAGCAAAATGTATTCAAATTCAAGATGAACTTGGTCTTGATGTTTTAGTTCATGGGGAATTTGAAAGAACGGATATGGTAGAGTTCTTTGCCGAAAAGCTAGAGGGTATTGCTACTACTAAAAATGGGTGGATAATTTCTTATGGAACAAGAGGTTATAGACCACCTATTATTTATGGAGATATAAAAAGACCTGCCCCTATGACTATAAAGGAAATTGCTTTTGCTCAAAAACTTACAAATAAACCTGTAAAAGGTATGTTAACTGGACCTATTACTATAATTGCTTGGTCCTTTGTAAGAGAAGATATTTCTAACGAGGAAGTTGCTTATCAATTAGCTTTAGCTTTACAAGAAGAAATTTTGGATTACGAAAAAGCAGGTATTAAAATTGTTCAAATAGATGAACCTGCTATAAGGGAAAAAGCTCCTATTAAAAAAAGGGATTGGGATGAGTATTTTAAATGGGCTGTAAGAGCCTTTAGATTATGCCACTCTAAAGTAAAGCCGGAGACTCAAATTCATACCCATATGTGTTATTCAGATTTTGGAGAAATTATTAATTATATTTTAGAAATGGACTTTGATGTTATCTCCATTGAAGCTGCTCGTTCTAAAGGGGAAATTATAAAAGATTTTGAAAAAGTAAATTTTGATAGAGAAATTGGTCTTGGAGTTTGGGATATTCATTCTCCTGTTGTTCCAAGTGTAGAAGATATGAAAAAAATAGTAGAAAGAGCGTTAAGAGTCATTCCAAAAGAAAAATTCTGGATCAATCCCGACTGTGGATTGAAAACTCGTCAGTGGCAAGAGGTTATACCTGCCTTAAGAAATTTAGTAAAACTTGCTTTAATATTAAGAGAGGAATATAAGTAAGGGGGAGCTTTTCCCCCTTTTTATTTAAAAATCTATCTTTCAAAGCTTCTCTAAGGATTTAATATCTTAATAAAAACTTTTAAATATTCTATCTACTGATAATCAGAAAAATTTATATTTTAAGGAGATTTAACTGAAAATAGGTGATTTTCTTATAAAAAATAACTTTATATCCCCATTTGAATTTAAATTTGCTTTAGAAGATCAAAGACACCATCAAAAGCTTCTGGGAAAAATATTAATAGAATTAGGCTTTATTTCAACTAATTTACTAAGTCTGGTTTTAAATTTAATAAATCCTAAAAGTAAACTTACTGATCTTGAAATAGAACAATCTCAAAGGGAGCTTATAAAATTTTCTTCCTATGAATTTTTATATAAATATGGAAACATTATATTTTCTACTAAAAACTTTTTTGAAAAATATAAGCTTTCCAAGTATGGATATAAAAATTTTGAAACATCTACAAAAGAGAAATTTCCCCTTACCTTTTTTTCAGAAATAAATTTAAAAAATCCAAATTTATTTTTAGAAAGCTTAATAAATTATGCTTTGGATTTTGATATTACAGATTTTCATATTGAACCTTTTCATAATTTTGTAAGGTTAAAGGTTAGAAAATTAGGAAGAATAAAATATATACTAAATTTTTCAAAAGAATTTTTTAAAAGTTTTATAGTTTCCCTAAAAAGTTTAGCTAATTTAGACTATACAAAAAATTTTAAACCTCAAGATGGAAGAGTATATGTAAATACAAAAAAAGGAAAAGTATTTTTAAGACTTTCTTTTCTACCCGGTATTCATGGAGAGAATTTGGTAATCCGAGTTTTAAATAAGAAGGGAAGTATTTTAAAACTTGAACATTTAGGTTTAGACTTAAATTCTTACAAAAAACTAAAAGAAATTAAAACTATTAGACATGGCCTTGTTCTTATTTGTGGACCTACAGGAAGTGGAAAAACAACAACTTTATATGCTTTAATTCGAGATTTATTTTCTCCTCAAAAAAATATAATATCCATTGAAGATCCAGTTGAATACTTGTACCCAGCGATTAGACAAATAGAAGTAAATGAAAAATTAACTTATTTTGAAGCTTTAAAAAGCTCTTTAAGACAAGACCCGGATATAATAGTCTTAGGAGAAATAAGAGACGAAGATACTGCAAAAACTGCAATTAGAGCAGCTCAAACAGGACATTTAGTTCTGGCTTCTTTACATGCATATTCTTTAAAGACTACTATCTCTAGATTAATAAATCTGGGAGTACCAAAACAAGATCTTTTAGAAGTTTTAAAATTAGTAATTATTCAAAGTCTTGATGATGTTCCTTGTCCTTTTTGCAAGGGAAAGTCTTGTAAAATTTGTTTTGAAGGAATTTTTGATAAAAGACCTAACTTAAAAATTTTTGAAAACTTCCCAACATAAAATACTTGTCGCACAAGCAACATTTAAAGAGGGTATTTTATTATCCATAGGAATAGTAAGAATTTCATCACTACATTTAATAAGCTCTTTAGAAACTCCTTTTCCTTCGCTTCCTACAATAAACAAAGCTGGCAAGTTTATTTTGAATTTTCTAATATCCTTTCCTCCGGTTTCTAAGGCATAAATCTTTAATTTTAAGCTCTTCGCTACTTTTATAACATTTTCAAAATTTTCAACCTTAGAGATATTAGTATGAAATATACTTCCCGAAGAAGATTTTATAACTATCTCATTTATAGGTGGGGAATTTTTTTTATTTAAAATTAAACCTTCTCCTTTAAAAGCTACTAAAGATCGAATTATAAGGCCCAAATTTTGAGGATCAGTTATAGAATCTAAAATAAGGCCATAGGATTTTTTTTTGGCTATATTCTCTATCAATTTTCTATAATCTATAAAATTTATCTTAGAAATAATTGCACAAATTCCCTGATTTTTAGAAGTTTTTGTTAATTTATCTATATAAGATTTTTTAGTTTTTTGAAGAGGAATTTTTAATAAATTTGCAAGATCTATTATTTCCTTGTATTTTTCTTTTTTAACTCTATTAAAATCTATATAAATCTTTTCTATATTTTGATTGTTTTTTAAAGCCTCTTTAACAGCATTTACTCCATAGACTATCAAAGTAATAACTCCTTTTTTAAATTTTCAAAACAGCCATATTTTAATATTTTATAGAGATTTAAAAATTGATAAAGGTAGTATTTTCTATTTTTTTCTAAACTTAAGAAATCTTTTTTTAGTTTATCTAAATTTAGATTTTGAATATGTTCTTTTATTAGTTTTTTCTCTAATAAAATATTAACTAAGGATATATAAGGAAGTTTTACTAAAAGCCTTCCCAAAAGATAAGTAAAAGGATTTAATTTATAAATTACGATATGAGGAACCCCACATAAAGCCGCTTCTAAAGAAGCTGTTCCACTAGCTATTACCCCGAAAGTAGCTTGTTTTAATATTTCAATAGAATTTCCAAAGCTTAAGTTTATATAGTTTGGAATATTATATTGATTTATCATATCTTTTATATTTAAGCTTAAAGGCATATATATCTTATATCCTCTTTCTATTAAAAAATTTGAAAACTTTAATAAAAAAGGTAAATGATTTTTTATTTCTTGGGGTCGGCTTCCGGGCATAAGAACCACTTTATTTTTGCTATATTTTTCTTTTTTTAATATAAAATCTTTTGAAATATCTATAATATCCAAAAGAGGATTTCCTACATACTTTGCATTTATAGAGTATTTTTTAAAATAATTTTCTTCAAAAGGAAATATACAAAATAATTTATTTAAAACTTTTAAAGATTTGTTTCTAAAACT
>DQVG01000008.1 GCA_015661865.1 Desulfurobacteriaceae bacterium | reverse complement strand
TCGAAAATATAGCTCCGGGAGATTATGATAAAAATATGCTTGTTATAGATGCAACTATTTATGTAGAAAAGAAAAGTCATAAACCCATAATCATAGGAAAAGGTGGTCAAAGGTTAAAAAAAATTGGAATTTTGGCTCGTCAAGAATTAGAAAAATTATTGGGAAAAAAAGTATATTTACGCCTTTGGGTGAAAGTGAAAGAAGGTTGGAGAGATAATAGAAGACTTTTAAAAAGCTTTGGTTATCAAATAGATTAAGTTAAAGTTAACTGCAAACCTTACTTTGAGTAAGTCAAAAAAAATAATGTAATTTTATTTAAGTTCTTATTTTCTAATAGTTTATATTTAGCTTGAAAGCTTAAAAATTAAAACTTAAGTATTTAAAACAGAGGATATAGAATTTTCAAAATAGTTTTTAAAGTAAGTAAATCTAGTTGACCTGGGGCAGATGGACTTTGAGTAAAAGTATAGGTAAATATGGAGCCAAATATAAAGGAGTCTACTCGCGAGATTGCCCCAAATTCTCCCATAGACATATATATTTTTAAATGGTCTCTTTGAGACATTGCAAAGTGTAGATTCTTTACATCTTCAAAAGAGTTTGCTTTAAAAGAAAGTTTTACAAAACTTGGATTTAAACTATAAATTTCATCATAAACTTTTAAAATTTCCTGAGCAGATGGAGTTTTTTCAAAGTCATGATAGGAAACTATAGAATATTTTTTTATTTTTTTAGCTAGTTCAATTACTTCCTTTACTATTTTACTTTTAAATTCTATATCAACTAAATAGGTAGATGGATGCTCAAGAATTTGCTCAAATAAAATTAGACGGTTTTCATCAAAAGGGAAAAGACCACCTTCAAATTTTGGTCGAATTGTTCCTATAATGTAGAAGTTATAATCTCCTAGTATATCTAAAATTTCGGAAAGTTTAGAAATATTTTCTAAATAATCTACTCTAAACTCTACAAAATTTACTTTCAAAGATTTAGCAAAAGATAAATTTTCTTTAAGTTTATCCATATCATTAAGTTCGGAAGTTAATACAAGGACAATTTCCGGCCTTTTTCCAATTTCTATTTGGCCAATTTTCATAATTCCCTCACATGTGTTTTTCTTTATTTACCCTTAAAACATACTCTGATATTTCAAAATAGCCAAAAGTAAAGATGTAATTAAAAATAATCCTCCCAAAGTAGCCGTAAATTTAGTTAAAACATCTTGAGTTTCTGTGCCAAAAACCGAGGTAGTAGATGCACCTCCAAAAAGGCTCATATTATCTTCCCCAGGTTGAATAATAACGACCAAGATAAGTAATATACATACAATAATGTGAATAGTTAAAATCAACTTATATAACATCCCTTACTCTCCTACCATAGCTTTATAAATATCAAAAAAGTCCTTTGCCTTTAAAGAAGCTCCACCAACTAAAAAACCATCTATATCTTTTTGAGCTATCAAACTTTTTGCATTTGAAGGTTTTACGCTTCCCCCATATATAACAAGAAAGTTGTTTCCTAAAACTTTTTTTATAAAAGCATGAACTTCTTGAGCAATTTCTGGAGTAGCAGCTCTACCAGTTCCTATAGCCCAGACAGGTTCATAAGCAATAATTAAATTTTCCGAAGATAAGGGAACATCTTTTAATCCTTCTTCCAGCTGAGTTTGTATAACTTTAAAAGTATCTCCCTTTTCTCTTTCTTCTAAGGTTTCCCCTACACAATATATAACTTTTAAATTTTTATCTAAGGCTTTTGAAACTTTCTTATTTAAAAGCTTATTATCTTCTTTAAAAAGATGCCTTCTTTCGGAATGCCCAATAATAACATATTCTACTCCTAACTCTATTAAAGAATTTGGAGATACCTCTCCTGTAAAAGCTCCTTTATCTTCATAAGCTACATTTTGAGCTCCTAAATATATAGGAGAACTTTTAAGAATTTTCGAAACTCTTTCTAGGGCAGTAAACTCTGGAAAAACACAAACTTTAACTTTTAAAGGTTCTCTGAAAAAATCTAAAAGCTCTTTTGCTAAAACCTCGCTTTCCGAGGGCGTTAAATTCATTTTCCAGTTTCCACCTAAAAACATTTTTACTTTCTCCTTATTTTGTTTTTTACTGTTTTTGACTTTTTGCTCCAATAATTTTAGGCTTACCGGTTTTTATAGTTTCTTTAGTAATAACTACTTTTTCTATTTGCCCCGCTTTATCTGGAATTTCAAACATAATATCTTTCATAATATTTTCCAAAATAGCCCTTAAACCTCTTGCTCCCGTTTTTCTTCTCATAGCTTCTTTTGCAATTTCTCTTAAAGCTTCTTCTTCAAATTCAAGTTCTATACCTTCCATCTCAAAAAGCTTTTTATATTGTTTAACAAGAGCATTTTTAGGTTCTACTAAAATTCTAACTAAATCATCTTCGCTAAGTTCTTTTAGGGTTGTAATAATAGGCAATCTTCCTACAAGTTCAGGTATTAAACCATATTTGACTAGATCCTCGGGTTCTACGTATTTTAATATATCTTCATCTTTTATTTTTTGAACTTGGGCTCCAAATCCAATGTTTCCTTTCCCTAATCTTTTTTTGATTATATTTTCTAGTCCTACAAAAGCTCCTCCGCATATAAATAAAATATCTTTTGTATCTATTTGAATAAATTGTTGATGAGGATGCTTTCTTCCTCCTTGAGGAGGCACATTTGCTATAGTACCTTCTATAATTTTTAAAAGAGCCTGTTGAACCCCTTCCCCAGATACATCTCGGGTAATAGAAGGATTTTCACTTTTTCTAGTTTTTTTATCTATTTCATCTATGTAAATTATTCCTATTTGGGCGGCTTCAACATCTCCATCTGCAGCTTGAATTAAACGTAAAAGAACATTTTCTACATCTTCCCCAACGTAACCAGCTTCCGTCAATGTAGTAGCATCTGCTATAGCAAATGGAACATGTAAAAATTTTGCTAAACTTCTTGCAAGTAAGGTTTTTCCACTTCCCGTAGGACCAATAAGTAAAATATTACTTTTTTCAATTTCTACATCATCATCTTTAAGCTTTCCTTCTAACTTTGATAGAATTCTTTTGTAATGATTATAAACTGCAACAGATAAAGTTTTCTTTGCTTCTTCTTGTCCAACAACATATTGATCTAAAAATTCCTTTATTTGTTTAGGTTTAGGTAAAGTTTCTAAAGTAAAAGGTAAATAATTTCTATTTACAGCATTATTACTTTTTAATAAAGGTAACTTTTCATAAGCTTTTTTTACACAATCACTACAAATAAATATATCTCCTTTTGGAGATCCTATTAAAGCCCCAACTTCAAATTCTGTTTTTCCACAAAAAGCACATTTTCTAGGTGGTCTTCCAAATGGTAACTCAAACAATTACTGTCCCCCTTCCAAAAAATTTTTTAAAATATTTTTTAATCTTTCTAAAAGATCTTTAGCTAAATTTTCATCTTCTGCTTCAACCATTATTCTTAAAACAGGTTCTGTACCTGAATATCTTACTACAAATCTTGCTTGATTTTTATATTTTTCTATAAAGTTTTTATAAGGCTCGTAATTTTCAAAGTCTTTTTTATTTTTTACTTTTATATTATCTTTTGCTTGAAAATACTCTTTGTAGTTTGGAATAAGCTCAGATAAGCTTTTTCCCGTTTCTACAACTATTTTAGAAATAATTAAAGCTGTTAAAAGACCATCTCCCGTTTTTAAATAATTTCTTAGTATTATATGTCCGGAATCTTCTCCACCTAAGATTGCATTTTCTTTTTTCATTTTATAGTAAACTTCTCTATCTCCCACCTTTGAGCGAAAAACTTTGATATTTTTTTCTTCAAAGTATTTTTCTAAACCAAAATTACTCATAATAGTTAAAACAACCTTATCTACATTTAACTGCTTTGCCAAAAGGGCAATTATTTTATCCCCAGAATAAATTTTTCCATTTTCATCTACCACTACCACTCTATCTCCATCTCCATCAAAGGCAAACCCAAGATCTGCTCTAATTTTTAATACTTTTTCACTAATAAATTCAGGATACAAGCTTCCACATTTATCATTTATATTAATTCCATCTGGATTTGTGTTGTAACTATAAACAAAAGCTTTTAATTTTTTAAAAGCTAAAGGAGCTACTTTGAAAGTAGACCCATTTGCACAATCTAAAGCTACTTTTAATCCAGATAAATCTTGAGAGAGGGCTTTGGAAAGAAAATCAAGATACTCCTCTGTTTTATCTTCCCTATAAACTTTTCCTATAAAAAGCCCAAGTTCTTTTTCAAGTTCATAAGAAGAAAATAAAATACTTTCTAAAATAGCCTCTTCTTTTTGAGAAAATTTTTCTCCAAATTTATTAAAAAATTTAATTCCATTGTATTCAAAAGGGTTATGGGAAGCAGAAATTACAACTCCAAGATCAGCTTTGTACTTTTCAACAAAATAAGAAATACTGGGCGTGGGCATAATTCCTAAGTCTAAAACATCCACTCCTACACTTGTTATACCAGCAACAAAAGCATTTGCAAGCATATCGGAAGAAATTCTAGGATCTTTACCTAAAATGCATAACCAATGTTTTTTATTATCATATTTTGCTCGCAAGTAATAAGCTGCGGCTGTGCCAATTCTAGTAACCATTTCAGGTGTTAAGGGATATTTATTCGCAATTTCCCTAATTCCATCTGTTCCAAATAATTTTAATTTCATCTTTTTCCTCTTTTTTCAAAACTTATATTATGCTTGATGTAAAAGTTACTTTTTAGTTTTCTTCTTCTTAGTTTTTTTCTTTCTTTTTAAAGTTCGATCTTCACCAAGTAATTTTACTAGTTCAAAGTCTGCCATTTTATTTTCAAGATCCACATTTTTGATTTTTACGATTATCCTGTCTCCTACTCGAAGTTTCCTACCTGTATGAACTCCAAGTAAAATATGTTGTTCTTTTATACAAACATAATAATCATCTTTCAAATCTTTTACATGAATAAAACCAGGAATTAAAGTATCTACTAATTCAACAAAAACTCCTGTATCGCTAACTTTAGTAATTATTCCTTCAAATTCCTTTCCAATATGAGCTTTAGCATAAGCTAATTGTTTTAAGAATATAACTTCTCTTTCGGCTTCATCTGCTATGATGGATCTTTCAGTAATATGTTTACAAGTAATTTCTAACCTTTCTTCTATTTCTAGAATATTTTGAGAATTAAACTCCCCTTTTAAAGCTTTCTTTATTAGACGGTGTAAGGTTAGGTCAGCATACCTTCTAATAGGAGAGGTAAAATGAGAGTAGCAAGAGGATGCTAATCCAAAGTGCCCTATATTTTCAGGTGCGTACTTTGCTCGAGCCTGAGTTCTTAAAAGTAAGTAATTTATAAGTTTTTCTTCCGGTTTATCTTTAACCTTTTCTAAAATTTTTTGTAAATGCTTAGGTTTAATTTCATTTTGAGGAACAGATACGTTATATCCCAAAGATTTTACGAAATTTAAAAATTCTTTTATCTTCTTTCTATCTGGAGCTTCGTGAACCCTGTAAACGCAAGGATATTCAGACCAAAACATAAATTCAGCTACAGTTTCATTTGCAACTATCATAAATTCTTCTATAATTCTGTGAGACCACCATCTTTCAGCTTTATATATATCCGTTGGTTCCCCATACTCGTTTAAAACTATAACAGGCTCGGGTAAATCAAAATCTAAAGATCCCCTTTCATATCTTTTTTTGTGAAGAATCTTTGCTAATTTGTACATATCATAAATTTTTAAAATTATTTCCGGAAGATATTTTTCTTCTAAAACAACTACTCGTTTTAACTCCTTTGTAATAGGATCTTCAAAATATGTAAAATCTAAAAATTCTTTTTTATGTTTTTCAACAAAAGAGTAAATATCTTCCCTTTTTACTTTATTTCTTTCTAGAAAATCTAAAACCTTTTGAACAAAAGTATAAGTTAATCTTCCCTTAGATTTTATTACACTTTCATAAATTTTATAGTCTATAACATGCCCATATTTATTTATTTCCATCTCACAAGTAAAGGTAAGTCTATCAACATAAGGATTTAAAGAACATATATTATTTGAAAGTTTTTCAGGAAGCATAGGTAAAACTCGATCTGGAAAATAAACCGAAGTTCCTCTTTTATAAGCTTCTTTATCTAAAAAAGATCCTTCTTTTACATAATAAGAAACATCTGCAATATGAACATAAAGACGATAATTTCCGTTTGGAAGCTTTTCTATACTTACAGCATCATCAAAATCCTTAGCAGTTTCACCGTCGATAGTAAAGCAAATTTGCTCTCTAAGATCTTTTCTTTTTTCTATTTCTTGGATAGGAATTTCTTCTTTTATACTTTCGGCTTCTTTTA
>DQVG01000092.1 GCA_015661865.1 Desulfurobacteriaceae bacterium | reverse complement strand
TTAATTTTAAATCACTTACCTCAGACTTTTGAGAAGAAACTTCTTCAAATTTTTTCTCTTCTTCCTTTTGTTTTATTTCAGTAATTTTTTGTTTTTCTACTTCATGTTTCATTAATATTTCTTCTTCTTGCCTCTGACTTAAAATATAATCTTTTAAGGCTACTGCTGTTCTAAAATCTACCGAACTTCTAACAGTCAATCTTTTATTTTTTAAATTCTCTATTCTTTCATCTTCCGCCTTTAAATTTTTTATATCTTCTATTAAGTTTTTTGTATTTTCATATCCAAGTTCCTTTGCGAGATCCGAAAGTTTTACTTTCTTTTCTTTTTTTCCCAAGGTAATTCCCCCTTATTTCCACGTAAATTTTAAGTTTATATTTGGATTTAAATAATTCATATAAGCATAAAGTTTTATATTTTTCTCTTTCCAGGATTTTTGATAAACTATAAAAGGTTTTGTATCTATGAAAACTCCATAGGCTAAACCTAAACTTCCTCCAATTAAAATTCCTAGTCCTATTTTTTTTGCAAAATTAGAAGAATCAACCAAATAAGCAGCTAAACCAAAAGCTGATCCTATACCCATACCATAAAGGGTATCCTTAAATATTATTTGCCCAGCTGTTTCTAAAGCATATGAAGTAGAAAAAATTAAAGATAATATTATCAATTTCTTTTTCATTTTCAAGCCTCTAAGCTTTTAAATAAAGTTATTTTAAAGGTAATTTTTCTCTTTTTGGTGGAATTAAAAGAACTGGTAAATCGGAAAGATTTACTACATTTTGAGCTGTACTTCCTATAAAGAAAAAATCAAATCTTCTTTTTTCCTCTTCATCCTTTCCTGTAATTCCCATTGCAATTAGATTTACATTATGCTTTTTGGCAGCTTCTAAAATTTTTTCAGCTACTCTTCCATAATAAATGTATGAATAAGTTTCTATTCCTTTTTCTTTCAAAATATCTTTATATGCATCTAATTTAATTTTTATTTCCTCCATCTTATCTATACTTTCTTCCTTATCTGCAATGTAAACTAAAATTACCCTTTTTACTAGCGGTCTTAAGTTTACTACGTAATTTATTACTTCTTCAGAATTCTTTGAAAAATCTATAGATATTAAAATGTCTGAAAATATATTTTTTTCTTGAGTAAAGTCGTGAGGAAAAACAATTATAGGAAAATAAGTTACTTTAAGTAAAGTTAATGTTGTAGAGCCCAAACCACTTAAGAAAAATTTAAAAAACTTTCTACGTTTTTTATAACTTATAGTAATTAAAGACACATTTTCTTTTTCCGATACTTCCAAAATTTTTTCAGCTGGATCTCCTACAAGTATATAAAATTTTGTTTTTATATTAAATTTTTCTAAGTATTCCGACCATTCTTTAAACTTTGCTGAAGCTATATTTTTTAATTTTTCTATTTCATCTTTTAAAAGTTCTCCAGTTTTGGGGACTACAACTAATTCGGGCTCTATAACATATAAAAATACTACTTCTTGAAGTCCTACTTCTTTTAAAGGTGTTATATTTTTAAGAACTATAAAATCATTTTCATATAATTTTGATGGAAATAAGAGTTTACTTATCATCTTAATTAATCCCCCTATAAAAATGGTAGACCATATAAAGGATTATAGCATAGTGAACTGCCTGTTCCACATATTTTGATATGAAGCTATTTAAGAAGTTTTCACCATCTTCTTAAAATACTTTTAAATAAATGTTATATCTACATATCTAAGACCAAAAAATCTTTGAAAGCAAACTACATTTCTAAGTTATAAAATAACGTAAAATTTAATCCACAATTTTTCTAATATATTAAACTTAATCTTTATTTATCATTTAAAACACTTATTCCTGGAAGCTCTTTTCCTGCAAGAAATTCTAAGAAGGCTCCTCCACCCGTTGATATATGATCTACAGCATTTTCCATATTAAGAAGTTCTAAGGCTGCTACAGAATCTCCTCCTCCAACTATTTTTAAGGCTTGAGGAATTTGGGCTAAAGTTTGAGCAATTTTCAAAGTTCCTTGTCTAAATTTATCTAGTTCAAAAACCCCCATAGGTCCGTTCCATAAAATAGTTCCTGCATCTAGTAAAGCTACTTTAAAAAGCTCAGCGGTTGCTGGACCAATATCTAATCCCATCATATTATCTGGAATTTCTTTATAAGTTGTAAGTTTGGTTTGAGCTGAGTTAGAAAACTCAGAAGCATTTAAAGAATCAACGGGAAGATAAACTTTTACATTTTTTTCTTCAGCTTCTTTTAAAATTTTCTTTGCTGTATCTATTAATTCTTCTTCAACCAAGGATTTTCCTACATTGTATCCTAAAGCTTTTAAAAAAGTGTAAGCCATACCCCCGCCTATTAAAATTTTATCGGCAATATTTAGTATATTTTCTAATACTTCTAATTTTCCAGAAACTTTAGCTCCTCCAATTATTAGAACCATTGGGCGAGCAGGTTTTTTTAAAGCTTTTTCAAGATATTTAATTTCCTTTTCCAACAAATGTCCGGCTACTGCAATATCTACAAATTTTGCAGCTAAGTAAGTAGAAGCATGTTTTCTATGGGAAGTAGCAAAGGCATCGTTTACATAAATATCTATATTTTTTACTAAAGCTTTGGCAAATTTCTCATTACACTCGGTTTCCTCTTTATAAAATCTAACATTTTCTAAAAGTAAAACCTCTCCATCTTTCAAAGTATCTATAGCATTTTCTACTTTTGGTCCAACTGTATCATCTACAAATTTAACTTCTTCTTTCAAAAGATGAGCCAATCTTCTAGCCACAGGTGCTAAAGATAAACTTTCAATATAACATCTATAAAAACCTAAAGAGGTTTTTTTAAATTCTTTACATTTTTTCTGGGGTCTTCCTAGATGAGAACATAAAATAATTTTTGCCCCACAGTCTTGAAGATATTTTATTGTAGGTAAAGTTTCTTGAATTCTTTTATCATTTATAATAACACCATTTTCCATAGGGACATTATAATCAACTCTTACAAAAACTTTTTTTCCTTTGATAGATTCGGGATTTAAATCTCGAATGCTTTTTTTATTAAACATTTAATCTTTTTCCTCCCTCAAATTTAGTTTTTAAAAATAGCCAAACTTTTTCTGGTACAAAAGGGTATATATCTAAACCTAATTTTAAATATTTTTTTATTAAAGTTGAAGATATTTCCAAGCGGGGAATTTTTAAAAATATAACCTTTTCACCTTGAGGTATATATTTTTGTTGATAATCTAATAAGAAAATATATTTATTTATATTTAAAGTTTTTAAAAATTTTTCCAAATATTTCTTATCAAAATCATCCCTCGAACAAACTATAAAATTACATATTTTTAAAAGATTTTCATAGTTTTTCCATTTTTCTATAGTTAAAAAAGAATCTAAGCCTAATATAAAGTAAAAATTTTTAAACAATTTTTTTATTTTTAACACTAAATCAATAGCATAAATATAACTTTCTTTTAAAAGGAAAAAGTTTTGAAAATTTGAAATAACAGTTTTTAAAAGATTAAACCTATCTTTATAAGAAAGAAAGGGAGAATTTTTTAAAGGATTTTTTTCAGTTAAAGCAAAAAAAATTTTAAAGATAACCTATCTCTTACCTGAGAAGCAACTTCCAGATGTCCATTATGAATAGGGTCAAAACTTCCCCCAAATATAGCAATCATTTTTTTTAAGCTCCTTTAAAAGAAAAAAACATATAAAAGTTTTAGCTATACTTGCAATATTTAAAATTTCTAATTGTATTCAAACTCCTCTTTTTCCTGGTTTAATTCATCTTTTTCTATTATAGAACTATATTTACTTGGGCGGCAGTGACTTTTATATCTTTCCCAAATTTCATCTCCCACAAATTTTTTCATAGGATAAATAACTATTTTTTCATTTTCATCAATTAAATGCATTTCTTCTTTAACTATATCAATATATCTTAAAACATACTTCTTCCCATCAATATAAACTTCTTCTCCTACCTTTGGTAAAAAAGTTCTTATAAAGTAATTTTTATCTTCAAATGCAAAACAACAAAGGAGTCTTCCACATATTCCAGAAATTTTTATAGGATTTAAGGATACACCTTGTTTTTTTACAATATCTAAAGTTATACTTTTAAAGTGTTCTAAAAAATATTTACAACAACATTCTCTACCGCAAGGACCTAAAGCTCCTAAAATTTTAACTGCATCTCTAACTCCAATTTGCCTTAGTTCTATTCTTTTTTTAAAGGTTTTAGCAAGGTCTTTCACAAGCTCTCTAAAATCCACTCTAGTAGGGGAAGTAAAATAAAATATGATTCGTTCTCCATTAAGGGTCATATAAACATGGATAAGTTTCATAGGAAGATTGTGTTTTTTTATAAGTTTTCTTGCTATTTTATAGGCTTGATTACAATACTTTTCATTTTCTTTATATTTTTCTAAATCCTTGGAGTCTGCTATTTTTATAAATTTTCCTTTTATATCATCTTTTACTAAGCGTTTTTCTGCCGTAAGAATTTTTATAACCTTTACAAGTTCCAAACCTCGTTCGGTTTCAACAACTATTTTTTGAGAGTATTTTAAAGAAGGAGCATTTTCTGGCAAACTAGCTAAAAAAAATTTTTCAGTATCCAAAGTTTTATACTTAACTACGGTTACTTTTTGAAAATCTTCATATATTTTGCGAAAAATACTTATATCTTTCTCTATCATTTAAAACCTCAAAATAGGGGAAAGCTTTAGGCTTTCCCCCTATTTATGACTTCTTTTCCACTCGTCAGAAATAGTAAGTCTTTTTCTTCCTTTTCTTCTTCTGTTTCTTAAAATTCTTCTTCCCGATTTTGTAGACATCCTAGCTAAGAAACCGGAGGTTCTTTTACCTCTTAATCTTCTTGGAATATATGTTCTTTTTGGCATATCCTAATCCTCCTTTAAGTAGTAGAACCTTCTTCATCTAAATAAAGCTTATCAAATATCTCTTGAGGAATTTGCTCATTTACTCTTTTAAAACCAGGTAAAACTTCTATTCTATACCAAGCGGATCTATACCAAATATCCTGAGGCTTTTTATTTACTGGAGCAACTTTTTGAGCTTTAGTTTCCTCGTGATAATCCCAATTCATGTAATCGTTAAAGTCTTGAATAATATCGGTAATTACACAACCAATATCTAAAAGTTCTTTCTGAAATTTCTTCCAACGGAAAATAGAAGAATCTCTTAAGGTAAGTCCAAAGTAACCACTTCCCCCCTCATCTTTTATAGTAGCTATTCCTCTTTCTATAAAAGCTTTAAATGCAATAAAAGTTTCTGGAGGATCAGTAATAAATACGTCAAATTGTCCTAACATATCCTCTGGATATGGATTTCTTAAGTCCCAAACTTTAGCTTCTACATTCTCAATTCCTAGCTCTTTTATTATTTTATTGTCAAATTCTATAAGTCTTTCATCAATATCTATTATAAGGAGCTTTTTAAACTTTCTAGTTAAGGCAATAGCTAAACCTGTTAAATCATCTTCTGCTCCCATAACAATAATATTTTTTCCTTCTAAATCTCCTTTTGAATCTATAAATAAAACTCTTGCAATAGTTGTCTCAGGAGTAACAGATCCTTGATCAAAATCTTGAATAGCTTTTGGTCTATCTTTTTGAAGTTCTACAAATGTTCTATAAAGCTCTATATCCTTATAAAATGGAATAGTTCTACCTTGACAAGCTTCACAACGAAGTTCTTTTTTTATAGCCGATACTCCTTCCTCTTTAATAATTTCTAAACCTAAAGGTGTAAGTATAATTTCATCATTCTTTATTTCCACTATACCTTTATTTTTTAATATTTCAATGATTTTAGCTGCATAAGGTACCGGAATATTAGAGTAATCAATCATCTTCCAAAAATCTGTAGTTTTTGTAAGAGCTCCAAGAACATTTTCTATATTCTTTTTATAAATATTTTTTATTCCACTTTCTTTTACTTCTTTCAAAATTTCCAAAATTTTACTCATTTTATTTACCCCCTAAGTAATTTTAAAATTAAATCCTTATTATTTAGAACATCTATTGAGTAATTATCCCAAAACACACAAGATCCTACTCCAATAAAACATCCTTTTCCTAAAGAAACTTTTACAGCTAAGATAGGATCATATCCTTGATTGGAAACAGCGGTGGAACAAGCTTTTACAAAAGTTTCACCCCCTTCCAAGGAGCAGGTGCAAGCTAGCATATATTTTTCCGGAGTTACTACAAAGTAAGGATCATTTTCATAGTTATTTTTTTCATCTGTTACTTCATCTTTATGAAATTTAACATCAAATATTTGAGCTAAAGAGTTACAGGTATCTGCTATAAAATCCTCATTTTTGTAATAAGCTAAGCATAAAACTCTTTTTCCTGAATTTACCAAATCTTTTAAGTATAAACTCTCTTCCTGAGAAAAAAACTTTTCAGGATAGTTAAAGACAATAATGTCATATTTATCTAAATTAATAAAATCCGTAGTTTCCTCAAAAGAAAAATCATTTTCCTTTAAAAATTTTTGTAACTTTGAAAAGTAATAATAATCTGTAATAGTAAAACATTGTTTAGAAATATCCCAAGCTATCTTCATACGAAAAGTCCCCCTTTTTAGTAGACTTCCAATTTATAATTGGGAATTATAACAAAGAAAAAATAAGTTAGTTAAGGAAATTTCTTAATTTTAAATAAAATAAATTTAACAAAATTAATTTAAACATTACACTTTGTTCTAAACAAAATATTATATAAAATATTTAACTAATAATTAAAAAGGAGAAAAAATTATGAGGAAAGCTAAGGTCTTTAGAGAAACAAATGAAACAAAGATAAAGCTTGAAATTAATTTAGATGGAACAGGATATTCAGAAATAAATGTGCCGTTTCCTTTTCTGAAACATATGTTAGAAAACTTTTCAAAACATTCCTTTTGTGATTTATATTTAAAAGCTCAAGGGGATATAGAAGTTGATATGCATCATTTGATAGAAGATATTGGAATTGTCCTTGGCCAGGCTATTGATAACGCTTTAGGAAATAAGCAAGGTATAGAAAGATATGGATTTTTTATTTTACCTATGGATGAAACTTTAGTAGAAGTTTCTTTGGACCTAAGCGGAAGACCTTATTTTATATGGCAGGGTTTTCCAAAATTTATTAACTTTTTAGGATATGAGTTTGATATCTGGAGAGAGTTTTTTAAGTCTTTAGCCTTTTTTGGAAAATTTAATTTACATATAAATTTAAGATATGGCCAAAACATTCATCATATTATAGAAGCTACTTTTAAAGCTTTTGCCAGATCTTTTAAAATAGCAAAGACAATTTCTAGTTTAGAAATTCCTTCAACAAAAGGAAATTTATAGTTATTATTTTAACTTTTTCCTGTATAATTATTTCAAGTAAATTACCTATAGAGGGGTCGTTATGAGTGATATAAAAAACTCTAATGCGGATAGTGCAAAGATTAAAATTGTTGGTATTGGTGGAGCGGGAAATAATGCAATAAGAAATATAGTAAAAAAGGGAATAAATGTTATTCCTCAATCTTCAGATTTACCATCTTTTTTTACTAAAGCTAGATATAACGTTGATTTAGAATATATTGCTATAAATACAGATGCTCAACATCTTTTAATGCTAAAAGAAGAGTGTGACAAAATTTTAAGTGAGCAGGGCAAAGAGTTAAAGATAATAACCATAGGTAAAGATAATAAAGAAAACGGATTTAAAAGAGGACAAGGAGCAGGGGGAGATCCTGAAAAAGGTAGAAAAGCGGCTGAGGATTCTTTAGAAGAAATAAAAGAAGCTTTAAAAGATGCGAATATGGTTTTCTTAACGGCTGGTTTGGGTGGAGGAACAGGAACGGGAGCTACACCGGTTATTGCTAAGGCTTTAAAAGAGATGGATATATTAACAGTTGCAGTTCTAATAACACCTTTTGCCTTTGAAGGTGAAAGAATTTTAAAAGCTAAAGAAGCTCTTTTAGATATCCAAGGATATGTAGATTCTTATATGGTTGTTTCCAATGAAAAATTAAAAAACATAGCTAGAAAAGATTTAACATTTACAGATGTAATGAAAATGGCAGATAATGTCCTTTATAGAGCTATAAAAGGAATAGTAGAGGTAATAAGTTATCCTGGTTACATTAATTTGGACTTTGCAGATGTTGAATCTGTTTTAAGAGATGGAGGATATGCTTTAATAGGTTTAGGGAGTGCCACTGGAGAAAATAGAATTAAAGATGCTTTAGAAAAATCTGTTCAAAATAAATTATTAACTTTAAATAATATTAAAGGTGCAGAAAGAATACTCGTAAATGTTTACGGTGGGCCAGATATTAGAATGGAAGAAGTTACTTATGTAGGAGAACATATAAAAAATTTAACTGGGAGAACAGATGCGATTGTATATTTTGGAGTAATAGTTGATCCTAAATCTACAGGTAAAGTTGAAGTTACTTTAATTGCTACAGGTTTTTCCAATAGTTACTCTGCCGAAGAAATTATGGATATTCCTAAAGACTTTGATATAAGTAAGGGCCCTTTAGCTGCTTTTACAACTAGAAGTTCCGACCCTATGGCTGGAGATGAGTCAATTCTTGAGTTACTTTTAGAAGAAGAGGAAAGGTAAATATTAGTAAGGAGGAAAATTATTTTTCAAAAAACTTTGAAAGATAAAGTAAAGTTTGAAGGAATAGGTATTCATTTTGGAAAAAAAACATCTGTTATTTTACATCCCTGGAATAAAGGTATAGCTTTTTATATAAATAAAGAGAAAATTCCTTTAAATCCTTGCACGGTTGGAGCATCTCCAGGTTTCACTTTTTTAAAAAAAGATAATAAAGTTATTTATACCTTAGAACATTTGCTTTCGGCCTTGCATGGGCTTGAAATAGATAACGTTTTAATAGAAGTAATAGGTAATGAAATTCCTTCCTTAGATGGCAGTGCAAAAAAATTTGTTGAGGAATTTGAAAAAGTAGGTTTTGAATATCTAGAGAAAGAAAAAAAATATTTAACGCTAAAAGAAGAATTTGAAATTTGTGAAAAAGAAAGTTATATAAAGTTAAAACCTGCTTCAAAATTTAAAATCTATTACTTTTTGAAACCTAAAAGACCCTTACCTAAATCTGTAGCTCAAAATTACTTTACCTATGAACATTCCATTGAAAATTTTAAAACCTTGATAGCTCCTTGTAGAACCTTTTGTTTTAAAGAGGACATAGAAAAAATTCAAGCTATGGGCTTGGGAAAAGGGGGAAATTTAAATAATACCCTAGTTATTGAAAAAAATAATACTTTAAATCCACCTAGAAACTCCTATGAACCTTTGGGACATAAGATATTAGATTTAATGGGTGATTTATATACCTTAGGGCATTTCATAAAAGCTGAAATAGAAGCTAAAAACACTTATCATATTTTAAATATTTCATTAGTAAAAAAGTTATATACCTTTTATTTTAAGGAAATAGTAAAAAAATGATAAAAGATAAAAAGGTATTAGTAGAGGTGGATCCAAAAAAAATTATATTAATTACAGCTATTTTTGAATACTATCATGAAGTAGCTTACGTACATTCCCCTAAGGAAAAAAGTAATATTATAGAGCTTTGGTGCTCTCCTTATTTTATAAAAGATGCTTTGGAAATATTAAAAGAAATAGAAAAAAAAGGTATATCAAAAATAAAGATTTTATCTATCGAAACTTAATAATTAAGCTATATACTTTTCTAAAACACTAAAGAAAGTATCTCTAGAAACAGGTTTAAAAAGGATTTCATCATAGTGATATTCATTGATTTTCTTAATTATATTATTATCTGTAACTGCAGTAATTATAATAACCTTAGTATCTGGGCAATTTGTATTTATAAAATCTAAAATTTCCAATCCAGATATATCCGGTAAAATTATATCTAGAAATACCACATCATACTTTTCTTTCTTTAATTTTTCTAAAGCTTCTTTTCCTGTTAAAGCAACATCAATTTGGGCTTCAGGTTTATAAAATCTAATCATTTCTGCAAATAAATTTGCCAAAATTTCTATATCTTCTATTAGTAAAATTTTCATGACCCCTCCAAGGTTTCCAAGTACTTCTAATTAATATTATATTACTTTTATT
>DQVG01000123.1 GCA_015661865.1 Desulfurobacteriaceae bacterium | reverse complement strand
TCAAATTGGAACAACTTTAAAAGGGATAGGTCCCGCTTATGCAGATAAATATGCTCGAAAAGGAATTCGCCTAGCGGATTTAAGAAATAAAGATTATTTTGTAAAAAGATTAAAAAAAGTTTTTGAAGAAAAGCTCTTTCTTTTAGAAAATTATTATAAAGTTTTTGATAGGGAAGATATAAGTTTAAATTTAAAGAAACTTTCTAAAAATTTTGATGATCTTGTAGATTATATTTACCATTATTATGAAAAAATAAAGGATATTATTACCGATACAGTAAAGCTAATAAATTTTGAAGTTAGAAAAGGTAAAAAATTTTTATTTGAAGGAGCTCAAGCTACTCTTTTAGATATTGATGTTGGAACCTACCCTTATGTAACTTCCTCTAACTCTTCGGCCCTAGGTATATCTGCAGGAGCAGGTATTTCTCCCAAGTTTATAAGAAATATTTTAGGGGTTTTTAAAGCTTATACAACAAGAGTTGGGGGTGGTCCCTTTCCTACCGAGGAGGTTGGAGAAACTGGAGAAAAGCTTAGAAAAATAGGTCATGAGTATGGTTCAACCACAGGTAGACCACGAAGATGTGGAAATTTAGATTTATTTGCTTTAAAGTATAGCATTATGATAAATGAAGTTGATGAACTAGCCATAACAAAATTAGACGTTTTAAATTCTTTTAAAGAAATTAAAGTTTGTATAGGTTATAAAATAAATAATAAGAAGTTAACTTCCTTTCCTTCAACAGTTTTTGAGCTAGAAAAGGTAAAACCTATTTACAAGGTTTTCAAAGGTTGGGAAAAAGATATTTCTAATATTAGAAATTATGAAGATCTTCCCCAAGAAACAAAGGAATATATAGAATTTATTGAAAATTATTTAAATAGAAAAATAAAGTATATTTCCGTTGGTCCCCAATCTGATGCTATTATAGTAAGGTAGTTATGTTATTATAATTATAATTATGACAATTAATTTAAATTATTAGTTTTTTAAAAAAAATAAAGATTAATATCTTATAATTTAACTTTTTAAAAAGAGGAAAAAATGGTAGATATAGCAGTTATACCCGTAGCAGGCTTTGGAACTAGATTTTTACCTTTAACAAAATCTCAACCTAAGGAAATGATAGGTATTGTAGATAAACCTGTCATTCACTACATTGTAGAAGAAGCTGCAAAAAGTGGAATAAAAACAATTGTATTTGTAACTGGTAGGCATAAAAGAGCTATAGAAGATTATTTTGATGCTTCTCCAGAGCTTGAATATCATTTAGAAAAACAGGGAAAATATAAGCTTTTAAAAATAGTAAAAGAAATATCCAATATGATAGAGCCCATTTATGTAAGGCAAAAAGAAGCAAAAGGGTTAGGACATGCTATTTTGATGGCCAAAAAGGTAATTGGAAATCGTCCTTTTGCAGTCCTGCTAGGAGATGAAATTATAGAAGATAAAAAACCTCTTTTAAAAAGTTTAATTGATAAATTTGAAACCTACCAAACTTCTATACTATCTGTTTATGAAGTCCCTTGGGAAAAAGTAAGTAGTTATGGTATTGTATCTGGAAAACCTTTAGAGGAAGATCCAAATCTTCTTTTAATAGAAGATCTAATAGAAAAACCTTCTTTAAATGAAGCTCCTTCTAATTTAGCCATTATTGGAAGATATGTTTTAACTCCAGAGATATTTAAATATCTCAAAATAATAAAACCGGATAAAAAAGGAGAATATCAACTAACAGACGCTTTAAAACTTTTAAGTAAAAAAGATGTTATATATGCTTATAAATTTAAAGGCCTTAGATTTGATACAGGCAATAAATTAGAATATCTAAAGGCAACTTTGCATTTTGCAGTTAATCATAAAGAAATTGGAGAAGATTTTAAAATTTATTTAAAGGAGTTTGCCTCAAAATTAAGTTAAAGTCATGCTTCAAATATCTTTTGATAATATCAATTTAGAAAAGAAATCTGTTAATTTAGAAGAAGCTTTTGATACCCCTTTTATCAAGCATCTTAAAATAGATTATATTAAAAAATACAAAAGTTTAGAGCACATAAAAGAAGACTTTGACAATTTTGTTATTGTAGGAATTGGTGGATCTATTTTAGCTTCCCAAACTTTGTATGAGTTTAAATTTTGCTTCCAAAATGATTTTTCCGAAAAGAAATTTTATTTTTTAGATAATATCGATCCCATAAAGCTTTCTGAAATACTTTTAAACCTTCCTTTTGGAAAAACATTTTTTATCTTTATCTCCAAATCAGGGAAAACTTTAGAAACAGCTAGCATATTAAATTTAATTTTACTTGAGCTTAAAAGTAGAGGTTTAACAGATTTTGGAAAAAGGGTTTGTTTTATTGGATCTCCAAATGGAAGTTTTTTTAAGCTCTCAAAAGAATTAAAAAGCTTATTTTTGCCTATTCCAGAAGATTTACCCGGTAGATACTCTATATTTTCTCATGCTCACTTATTTAACGCTTATTTAATGGATTTAAATTTAGAAGAGTTTTTATACTCAGCTTTAGATAGTTTAGATTATGATTTTTTTGAAAAAGCTTATTTAAGTGCCCTTTTTAAATATAAAACTTATCAAGAAGGGAAAAATATCCAAGTTATACTTGCTTACTCCTCTTTATTAGATAAATTTCTATCTTGGTATGTTCAACTTTCTTCAGAAAGTCTGGGTAAAGAAGGAAAAGGTTTTACTCCTTTAAAAGGTATAGGAACAATTGATCAACATTCTATTTTACAACTTTTTTTAGCTGGTCCAAAAGATAAAGCTTTTCAATTTTTAATTTTAGAAAAATATTTTAAAGATTTTGAGTTTAAAAAAGATAAAAAAACATATATATACGATCTACGAAACTTAAAAATTTCTGAAATATTTAAAGCTGAAGCTAAAAAAACTTATTTAGCTTTAAAAAAGGAAAACTTACCTTTAAGCACTTTGAAAATAAAAACTTTAAAAGAAAGTAGTTTAGCTCAGTTATTTTTGTTTTATATGTTGGAAGTATTTTATCTTTCTAAACTTTTAAAAGTTAATCCCTTTAACCAACCTGAAGTAGACAAAAGTAAAAATTTAATTTTTAACTTTCTTAAAATTTAATTAAAAATAATAAAAAGAGCTTTTAAATGCTTTTCAGATTATGATGTATAATTAAATAGGGAAAGGTGAGGCTGCAGCAATATCCTTAGCAAAGGAAAAAATGCTAATTTTGGATGATGAACTCTTACTATAATATTTTCCGTTATATATAAGCAATCATAATTAAAGATTAATATAAAATATTTAGAAATGAAAAAACAAAGGGCAAGCCGTCTAAAGCTTGCCCAAATAATAAATAGGTTGGAAAAATCAAGTTTAGTAAAGAATTATTCTCCTAAAACTTCCTTTATTAAAGATTTTGCAAGTTTATCTAAATCAATAGCATAATTTCCATTTTTTATTGCTTTTGTTATTTTTTCGAGTCTAACTTGATAATCTTTATCTTCTAATTGATAGTTTAAAGATATTTCAACTTTATAATCCTTTTCTACGTTTTGAGAATTTTTCTTTTTTTCATTTTTTATTTTATTATTTTTTTCATTAAAATATACTGAATTTATATTGAATCCTTCTATCTTCATTTTAAAACTCCTTTTTATCAAGGATTTAATCTATTATTTAAATCGTATAAACTCTTAAAATTTTTAGACTTTAGTTATAGCCCCCTTGGAGGCTGAAGTTACAAGTTTTGCAAATTTTCTTAAAAACTTTAACTTAATATTTTTCTTTTTTAAAAGATTGTCAAGTTTTTTATCCAAAATTTGTCTAATTTTTTCATTTTTTAAATTTAATCTGTAGCCATATAAGTATTCATCTTTAAAATCTTCTAAATTTAAAAAAGTTTTAAAACGAGCTTTTATAGTTTCCATATCCAAATTAACATTTAGGCTTCGGTTATCTATATCTATTTCAATAATATCCCCATCTTCTAAAATAGCTATAAAACCACCTTCCGCCGCTTCTGGAGATACATGACCTATACAAGGACCATGAGTTCCTCCAGAAAATCTTCCATCTGTAATTAAAG
>DQVG01000035.1 GCA_015661865.1 Desulfurobacteriaceae bacterium | reverse complement strand
ATTTTCATAAATCTTTACATCCCTTAAACTCTTCCTATTTCTAAAGCCTTTTGAATCATAATTTTGTTGTTATTAAAAGCAGTTAAATTAGCTTGATAAACCCTCATAGCATCTATCATATCTACCATTTCCCTTATTGGATTTACATTGGGGTATTTTACATAGCCATTTTTATCTGCATCTGGATGATTGGGATCATAAACTAGACGGTAAGGAGCAGCATCTTTTATAACTCTATCAACCTTAACTTTAGCTACTTGAATTTTCTCTCCAGAAATTTCGTCTATGACCTCTTCTAAAACTGTTTTAAATATTACTCTTCTTCTTGTGTAGGGTCCTTTCTTTCCTTCCTTTGTAGAATTTACATTTGCTAAATTTGAAGAAATTACATTCATCCTCTCTCTTTCAGCTATTAAAGCTGAAAGGGATATTTCCAAAGATTTAAATACCATAACATACCTCCTTTTATTTTCCTTTTATAACTATTTTCATTTTTTCTATTTCTTTTATCATCATTTGAGTTAAAACTTGATAAGCTAAATTATTATCTGTAAGTTTTGCCAATTCCTCATCTAAATTAACCTTATTTTTATCATAACCTGGAGGATTTTCTATCGTTATTTGTTTAAATTTAGGTGGAGGATAATAAGGATCCATATGTTTGGGATTAGTTCTTTTTAAAGGTAAAGGGGGTATTTCCTGTTTTAAATATTTTTCAAATAATAGCTCTTTTGGTTTATAACCTGGAGTATCTGCATTTGCTATATTACTAGTTATTACCTTCGCTCTTTGGTATCTATAATTTAAAAATTCATTTATGATATTAAGTTTATCAAACATACTCATTTTTTACCTCAAGCTTATTTTATTTAATTTTAAAAAATTTTTAAGTCCGAGCAAAACTATGTAAGGAATATAAAAATATTTTATACGAAATTTATCAAAATATGTTTTTAAATATTTAAAATCTCCCCCCGAAATGTATAAAGGATAAGGATACTTTTTAATAATAGATTTTAAAAAAGTTAATAAACTATTTATATAAGTTACCGAAGTTGCACTTTGAGTATCTTTAGGAATTTGAAAAAGTTTTTTTATTCTCAAGTTTTTTACGCTATTACAAAAGTTAGGGTAATTCTTTAGCTTAATAAAAGTTGTATTTATAATTCCATAATAAATAGTTTTAAGGCTTGGAATTAAATATCCCCCTAAATGCACTTTATTTTTTACTAGATCTAAGGTATATAAACTTCCTAGTTGTAAAAGCAAAAAATTTTTTGAAGGAGGGTAATAAGTAGCAGCCAGTCTGTCTTCCCCTATCATTTTTAGATCATAATAGGTTTTATGATAAGATTTAAAATCCTTTAAAAAATAAACATTTTGATATTTTCTTAACTTTTTTCTAACTTTTAAATTTACACAACTTCCAAAATAAATGAAATTATCTTTAATATAATTTTCTAAATTATTTAAAAGGAAGGAGGTACTTAATACAATTACTTTTTTATCTATCAAAAATTTGCTTCTTGTATTTCCTATATCAAAAAAAATAATTTTCAATTATTTTTTCACCCTAAGTTTTCTATAGCCTTTTTAAATTTTTTAACAAACATTATAAAAGTTTTAGCATAATCTCCTTTCATGTTTGGATCAAAAATTACCGCTTTTGCCTGATATTTTTCTAAAAGTTTAGAATAGTTTTTTGAAATTTCTTTGGAAGGAAAAATAACTATTTTTTTCCCTGCAGTTTTCTTTATTTTATCTTCTGAAAATAAAATGGGTTCTATTTTCATAAAATCAAATAAAGGTTTATAGTAATCTTTATAAATTAGAATCTTTATATTTTTTTCCTTTATTCTTTTTGATAAATTGAGAAGAGAACTTTTAACTTCTTCTATTAATGCTACATAATCTCCACATCTTTTGGAAAAATATTTACATTTCTTTTCATTAAATTTACAAAAAATTTGAGATAAACCAAAAAAAACATCTTCCATTTTATTTGGATTTAAGTAAACTAAATAGTTTTTCTTTTCCAATTTGGTGTAATTTGAGGCAATAAAAAGATTTTCATGTTTTATTTTATTTATTAAGTCTTCATCTATACCATTACCATTAATAATTAATAACTTTGCTTTTATATTTGTATCAAAATTAAAATTTCTATTTTCTATATTTTCAAAAATTGTCACATAATCGTAATCCGTTCTACCTAAATATTGAGCTGCAAAAGTATAGGGATAGAAAGAAGAAACTATCTTAGATTTTTGAGGAATTAATTTACATCCCAAAATTAGAGCAAACGCATATAACATTACAAAAAAAAGTATATTTCTTTTCACAAATTCCTCCCTTAGATTTGTTAACTAGTTTTTCAAAAATGTGAATTTATTAACTAAACTTTAAACTTGTTAAGTTGAGTATAAATATATTTAACTTTTTCAGAAATTCTTTTTATTGAAGAAATAATTTCATTAAGTTGATTTAAATTCTCTATTGCCATTTGAGATAAGGAGTTTATAGTGGATTCTAACTCTCTCATTTTATCTGATTCGGATTTAGCTTTTTTTGATATTTGAGAAATTATATTTTCTAATTTTTGAATAGAAACTTGAATTTCTGCAAAAGCTTTTGTTATATTATCTATAATTTCTTTTTCCATATCTTGATTTAAAGAAGAGATAGTTTCTTTAATTTGATCTGTAGCCGAAACTACCTTTTGAGCAAGTTTTCTAACTTCATCTGCTACTACTGCAAAACCTCTTCCATGCTCTCCGGCT
>DQVG01000159.1 GCA_015661865.1 Desulfurobacteriaceae bacterium | reverse complement strand
TTAATATTTTTCTTTTTTAAAAGATTGTCAAGTTTTTTATCCAAAATTTGTCTAATTTTTTCATTTTTTAAATTTAATCTGTAACCATCTAAGTATTCATCTTTAAAATCTTCTAAATTTAAAAAAGTTTTAAAACGAGCTTTTATAGTTTCCATATCTAAATTAACATTTAGGCTTCGGTTATCTATATCTATTTCGATAATATCTCCATCTTCTAAGATAGCTATAAGACCACCTTCCGCAGCTTCCGGAGATACATGACCTATACAGGGACCATGAGTTCCTCCAGAAAATCTTCCATCTGTAATTAAAGCTACTTTATCTCCTAATCCCATTCCCATAATAGCTGCAGTTACAGCTAACATTTCCCTCATACCTGGACCACCTTTGGGCCCTTCATATCTAATAACAATAACAATAGGTCCTTCTTTTTCTAAATCTTCAAGGATTTTTTTTGTCATTACATAATCATAAGCTTCCTCTTCACTATTAAAGACCCTAGCCTTACCTTTAAACTTAAACATATTTTTGGATAAAGCTCCATGTTTTATAACAGCTCCTTCGGGAGCTAAATTTCCATATAAAATAGCAAGTCCCCCCTCTTTCATATAAGGATTATCTAAAGGTCTAATTACATCTTCATCATAAATTTTTGCTTGTTTGGCTATTTCCTTTATAGAAACGCCTAAAACGGTAATATTATCCTTTAATAGATCGTAAAGTCTTTTTAAAACAGCGGGAATTCCACCGGCTCTATGAAGATCTTCCATCAAATATTTCCCACCCGGACGAATGGAAGTTATTTTTGAAACTTTTTTAGATATTTCATCAAAAAGTTTAATATCAAAATCTTCTATACCTGCTTCTAAAACAATAGCTGTCAAATGTAAAACCGTATTTGTAGATCCACCTAAGGCTACGTCTACTAAAATGGCATTTTCAATAGAATTTTTATTTATTATTTTTCTTATACTTAAGCCTTTTTTTACAAGCTCTACTATTTTTTCGCCACTTTTTTTAGCAATTCTTTTCTTTTCTGCAGAAAAAGGAAAGGAAGTAGCTGTAAAAGGCAGAGAAACTCCCATAGCTTCACAAAGGCAAGCCATGGTATTTGCAGTAAATAACCCTTGACAGGAACCTGAAGTAGGACAAGCTCTAAGCTCGTATTCTTTTAAGGTATCTAAATCTATTTTTCCTAGCTTATATTTTCCTAAAGCTTCAAAGGTGTGAGTTACTAAATCAAGTTTCTCTTTTCCAAGTTGACCTGCCATCATGGGACCGGCTGTAACTACTATGGCTGGAATATCTAATCTTACTGCACCTAAAAGCATCCCTGGGGTAATTTTGTCACAAGCTGTTAAAAGCACAATACCATCTAGGCCTTGGGCCACTACAACATCTTCTATTGAATCAGCTATTATTTCTCTTAAAGGTAAAGAACATTTCATACCTTCATGTCCCATAGCAATTCCATCACAAATAGCAGGAACACTAACCTTTAAGGGAACTCCACCCGCTTGAGCTATTCCAAGCTCAATAAATCTTTCTAAAATTTGCATATCACAATGTCCCGGAACTAAATCTGTATAAGAAGAAATTATTCCAATAAAAGGTTTATTAAAATCTTCCGGAGATAAACCCGTAGCGCAATATAATGCTCTAGCAGGGAGTCTTTCTATACTTCCAACAACTTTCTTACTTCTCATTTTTATATCCTCCTTATTCATTATTAAGAGTTTAAAGTTTTAGGTAAATTAATAGTAAAAATTTATTTATAAATGCATAAATAGATATTAAAGTTATAAAATAAATAATTAGTATTATTTAGAAGCTAAAAATGAGGAAATTTTATCAAAAACCTCTTCAACTTTAATTTTTTTCATACATTCTAAACTTTGGCAATCTCTATTTCTACAAGGTGAGCAAGGTAAATTTTTATATATATATTCTCCACTAATATAAGGTCTAACTACATTAGGAGAAGTTGGTCCTAAAATTTCGAAAGTATATAAAGACGAGCTCCAAGATATATGGGTAGCTCCAGCATCGTTCCCAATAAAAAACTTTATATTGAACTTTTTAGCATATTTGCATAAATATACAAACTCTTTTAAAGAAAGTTTTTTATAAAAGCTTTTATATTCTAAATTTACCTTTTTGGCCTCTTGAAAAAAAAGCTCATACTCCTCATCTTCTGGAGATCCAGAAGCAGCTCCTCCAACAACTATAGGAGTTAAATTAAAATTTTGCTTTAATTTTAAAGCAAGGTTCAGGTAATTTTGATACCCCCATCTTCTTGATTTCCACCCTCCTCCTAAAAATAGAAGATAATAATTTTTTTTAGAAGAAAGATAATTTTTTATTTTTTTTAAAAACTCTTTTTTTTCGTTTTCTTTAAAACTATATAAAAATTTTATATCTTTATAAAAAGGTATTTTTAAATACTTTTCAAAAATCTTTTCTAAGGACTTTATATGTCTATCTACCCGATGAACATTTTCTAATTCTTTATAAGAATAAACAAATTTGGAAAATAAATAAGCAGGTTCTTTAGGAGATGGAGATGTTCCAAATTTATATTTTGCTTTAAAAGCTAAAACTAAAAGGGAACTTTTTAAATATCCTTGCATATCAAAGACTATATCAAATTTATATTTTCTAAAACTTAAATAAGCTTTCAAAATATTTATAGGTTTTTTAAGAGACTTAAAATCAAAATCTATAATCTCATCTATATCTGGATTTAGCTCAACTAAATCTTTATACCTTTTGTCTACAAAAAAAGTTAATTTTGAATTTTTTAAAGTATTTTTTAAACTTCTTATCGCGGGAAAAGCAAAAACTATATCTCCTATTCGAGAAGGAAGTATGCAGGCTATTTTAATTTTCCTTTGAAACATTTTGATACTTTCTCTCAATATATTTTGCATAAAGCTCTCTATATATTAGCAAAAAATATAGGCTAAATATGGTTATTACTGCTGTAGGAACAATAATACTAAAATTTAAAGTTAATTCAAAAGCAAGAATAATAGACGTAGTTGGAACATTAAGCAAAGCTCCTAAGAAAGAGGCAGCTCCAATAGCGGCAAAGTAGCTATTTGGAAAATAAACATCAGGAAAAATTTCTCTTATGCAAATCCCATATATATATCCCAAAATAGCCCCTATGGTTAAAATTGGCATAAAAAGACCACCTACCGCTCCCCAACTTAAAGCTACCGAGGTGGATATTATACGGGCTAACAATATTGTTAAAGCTAGGTTAAAAGCCATATCTTTATTTTCATAAATTAATTTTTCAATTAAACTATGACCCGAAAAGCCCGAGTAGGGAGTAATTTTAAGTAAGAGCCCGGTAAAAATACCAGCTAAAACAGCTTTAGATAAGATTTTGTATTTTGTAGAAATTCCATACATTCTTATAATTTTCATAAATTTTCTTTCTAAGGGAAAAAATATTTGATAATTAATAGAATCTTTTACTCGTAAAAATACTATGGATACTAAAACTATAAATGGGACCATGAAAATAGGATAAATTATATCTTGCCAGTAAATACTTTTTTGGAAAAAAAAAGGAAAATCAACTCGATGTAAAAAATGGGAAGAAATTGCAAATCCAAAAACTGAAGCCAAAACCATAACAAAAGAATTCGTTATAGAAAGCTCTTTAACCATAATTTCTAAACCAAAAACAAATCCCGTAAAAGGAGATATAAATACAGCTGCTATACCTGCTGAAGCCCCAGCTGCAATTACGGTTCTTAATAAGGTAACAGGTATTTTTACCAATTTACTTAAATAATAAGAAATCATTGCTCCTACTTCTGCACTTGGGCCTTCATTCCCAACTGCAAATCCACTTCCAATACTTAAAGCTGAGGCTATTATTTTTGAGATAACATCTTTAACTTTTATTTCTAACTTTCCCTCTTCTAAAATTCTAGCTACCCGAGCAACCCCGTATTCATGAATTTTTTCATTATGTATTTTTATTAGGGAAACTATAAGTGCTCCTAAGGTAGAAACTAATATGAGATATAAAAGAGGAAGGTTATTTATATCTTCTAAAGGTTTACCTAGAAAAAACAGATTCATACAAAAATGAGTAAGCTTTACATAAACAACAATAGCCGTTCCAACAACTATACCTACGATTATTGAAAAGATAAGAATTTTAAGATTTACATTAGTTAAACTTTTGTTAGTAGACAATGTTAATTGCCTCTTTTACTTCACAACAATTTTTGCGTGGATAGCTCCAGCCTCCTTTAAAGCTTCTATAATAGCAATTAAATCTCCCGGGGAAACTCCAAGAGCATTTAGCATTTTGACTAAATCTTTTAAAGTTGGAGCATTTAACATAAATATTTTTCCTTCTTCAGTAATATTTATTTCAGTTACTGTCATATTAAGAGCTTGGCGAAGTTCGTCAATAAAGGCTTGAGTACTATTTCCTTTTCCAAATATAAGTTTATTTATTGCTGGAACTTCTTTGACGGAAACTACTATATTACCATGGGCTACAGCTACAGGATCTATTTTTACGTCCGAACCTATTACTACGGTGCCTGTTCTTTCGTCAATTACAACCACAGGTTCAGGACTTATATTTACCTTTAAAGATAAAATCTTGTTTATAGCTTCTATAAAATCTACATCTATAGGAGGAGTTACTTTTATAGTATTTAAATCTATAACTTTACATACTTTAGCTTTAAAGGCTTTATTTATTGTCTTAACTATCTGATTTATTACAGTTGGATCATCTTGAAATTTTTTTAAAACAAAAATAAGTCCATAATTTGGATCAAAAACTTGTTCAGGAGCTCTTTCAACTATAGCCCCATTTATAACAACACCCGTTGTGGGAAAGTTTTTCTGAGTTTGAGCATTTTGATTCCCTACTTTATAACCTCCCGTAGATACCGGTCCTTGAGCTAAGGCATATACTTTATTATCTGGACCAAATAAAGGCGTTAAAAGCAAAACTCCATTTTGCAAAGAAGTTGCATCTCCTATAGAAGATACTCTTGCATCTAATTTCATTCCAGGTTTTGCATAAGGAGG
>DQVG01000100.1 GCA_015661865.1 Desulfurobacteriaceae bacterium | reverse complement strand
CAGTTGGTTAGAGCAGCCGGCTCATAACCGGCTGGTCGGGGGTTCGAGTCCTCCCGCGCCCACCATAATATATTTAGTTCCCCGGTAGCTCAGCGGGTAGAGCGGGCGGCTGTTAACCGCCAGGTCGGGGGTTCGAAGCCCTCCCGGGGAGCCATTTTATCTTCTTAGCTTATCCCTCCATAAAATTTTCAATATTGACTGATCATATACAAAAATTTAAAATATTATTTTGGATTCTAATTTTTTTCTATAAACTTTTTGGAGGATTTATCATGAAAAATATAATTTCCAAAATTCTTTTTTCTTTTTATTTAATGTTTTCTCTTGTCTTTGCATATAAATTTAAAACTATTAAACCTGGGGTTTTTACCGTTTGCTCAGATATAACATATCCTCCTTTTGAATATATTGAAAATGGCAAAATAAAAGGTTTTGATATAGATTTGTTTAATAAAATCGCAGAGAATTTAGGATATAAAGTTGTATATTTAAATACCGCTTGGGATGGAATTATCCCTGCTTTATTAACCCGTAAATGTGATCTTATTATTTCAGCTATGACAATAACTCCCGAAAGAGCAAAAAAAGTTGATTTTTCTATCCCATATTTTAAAGCTAGTCAGACAGTTTTAGTAAGAAAGGATTCTAATATTAATTCCTTAGAAGATCTTAAAGGTAAAAAAGTTGGAGTCCAAATAGGAACTACAGGAGACATATATGCAAAGAAATTACAAAAAAAATATCCATTTGTTTTGAAAACTTATGAAACTGGACCAGATGCCATAATGGATTTAAGATTGGGTAGATTAGATGCGGTTATAATTGATAATGTAGTAGCATACACGGCAGTGAAAAAATATCCAAATTTAAAAGTTGCCGTAGATGGATTATCCAAGGAGTACTACGGAATAGCAATAAATAAGGATAATAAAGGTTTGAAAAAAGCTATTGATGAAACTCTTATAAAAATGTACAAAAATGGAGAGTATGACAAAATTTATGAAAGTTGGTTTGGTAAAAAGCCAACTTGGTACTACGAAATAATAGAAGATCTTAAATAAAGGGGGATATCCCCCTTCCTTTATTCTATTTTTTTATGTCTAGAGACTAAAGATTTCCTACCATTTTTCCTCTAATTTTTTCTGTGATTTTACTTATAGGTAAAGTCATTGCCAAGTAAATAAGACCTGCCCCTATATAAGGAGTCCAAGGATCAAAGGTTTGAACATATATTTCTTTTGCGGTTCTAATGAGCTCGGTTATAGCTATTATAGAAACCAAAGAGGAATCTTTTAATAAAGCAATAAATTCATTAGCTAAAGCTGGTAAAACTATCTTAAACGCTTGAGGAAGTATTATATATCTCATAGCTTGAAAATAATTCATCCCATGAGCATAAGCTGCCTCAAGCTGACCTTTATGAATACTTTGAATCCCTGCTCTTATAATTTCACCCACATAAGCTGCAGAGTTGATTGATAGGGCAGTAATACCTGCTGCCATAGCAGGTAGATTAATACCTATGCTCGGAAGTCCATAATATACTACATATATTTGTAAAAGTAAAGGGGTTCCTCTTATAACATCTACATAAATGGTAGCTGGAATTTTAAGCATAGGATTAGAAGATGTTCGGGCTACTCCAATAATTGTTCCACCAATTGTTCCAAAAAATATCGAGGCAATTGTTATTTTTATAGTAACAAGAGCTCCTTTTAAAAGTTGAGGCATAATTTGTATTAAATTAGAAAAAAATTCCATAATTAGTACCTCTAATTGGTTTTTATTTAAATTATTTAAGTAAATTATATATTTAAAAGTTACTTTCTAAAATATATAAAACTCATTTAAATATTTCTTAACTTGACAAAATCAAAGTAGGTTATATATATATAAATTGGAAGAAATAAGGGGGTGATGTGGGTTCGACGGGAACGATGGGCCGCTAAGCGGCAGGCCGGGTTCGCCACCAAACCGTAAAAATGGTGGCAGAAAAACAACTGCCGAAGAAGAATTAGCTCTCGCGGCATAAGAGTAAGTGCGCCGCGACGTCCTCTTAGAGCTTGGGGGTGGCTCTAAGAGGGCGTGACAGGTAACCCCCTAGCTCATGCTGGTTTGTGCCCGGCAGCATGAGCGAAATATTAAGGGCACATCCCTTTCCGAAGCCGGCCCACGGGGCGTCGGAAAGGGATAAAACAAAACCGTGGGCTAAGCCTGTAGAAGCTTAGCGGCTCGCGTTCTCGGAAGCGGGTTCGATTCCCGCCACCTCCACCATTTTTATTAATGACTTACCTTTCTTATATTCTTTAAATTTTATATTTAAAGAATTAATAAAATGTGATATTCAGAAAGCTTGGGATTTTCTGTTATCTTTACCATTTTAAAATTAACTTTCCAAAATTTTTTGAATATTTTTCATTTCTTCAGGAAGATCTATTTCAAATTTTAAAATATTTTTCTTTTTTGGATGGGGTAATTCTAATTTATAAGCACACAAAGCATGCATTTTGTCTTTGTAAGTTTTTAAAAAATTTTTTAAGGTTTCATTTTCTATTTTTTCTAATTTAAATCCATAAAGTTCATCATTTAAAATTGGAAAACCTAACGAAGATAAATGGCTTCTTATTTGATGAGTTCTTCCGGTAATAAGTTCACATTCAACTATACTAATGTTGTATTTTGGATATGTTTTTAACAATTTAACAATAGTAATAGCTTCTTTTGAATTAGAAGATTTATAAGAAAACTTTAAACGATTATAGTCTTCCCTACCAATAGGTAAATTTATGATTCCTTTTCCGTTTTTAAAAACAACTTTATATTCTTTATCTTTATATTTAAAAGTTTTAGAAAAATTTTCAGGAATAACTCCATAACAAAAAGCAATATAGTGTTTTTTTACTTTTTTCTCTTGGAAAAATTTGGTAAGAATATTATGACTTTCCCTATTTTTAGCTACTACCAAAATTCCGGCAGTATTTTTATCTAATCTATGAACTATTCCAGGTCTTAAAATAGAAGAGACATTAGCTTTTTTTAATTCTTCTTTGTCAAAATATTTTTTAGAAGAAAATTCATTTAAAAAATTTTCCAAGGTTAACCCTTTTTTCTTAAAGTGAAATAAAATATAGTTTAAAAGAGTATCCCCTACATGACCTGGAGCAGGATGAACAACCAAACTAAAGGGTTTATTAATAACAAGTATGTCCTTATCTTCAAATATAATATCTAAATTTGATTCTTTCGGTTCTAAAGATAAGGTTTCTGGTAAGGCTAAACAATAAGTTATTACATCACCTTCTTTTAGTTTATAAGAAGATTTTTTTTTAGTATTATTTACTAAAACCTTTCCTTCTTTTATCAAATCTTGAATTTGCTTTCTTGATAAATTTTCTAATTTACTTAAGACCATATCTAATCTCTTTCCAGAAAAATTCTTATCAATAATCAATTTTTTCATAAAAACCTCCACTAATTTTATAAAAAAATATTTTAAATTTAAGAAATTTATTCAAAAAAACTATGAAACTTTATTTAAAATAGAATATAAAAGGAAAAATAAAAATTGCAAAATATTTAAAAAACTATGTTTGTTTAAGATAGGAAAGTTACTTGTTTTTATGTAATTACTTTTTTGGTGATTGTTTTATATGCAAATATAGATAAAGAATTATTCCTAAAGTAATATATACATCAGCTAAATTAAAAGTTGGATAATGATAATTTTTTATATGAAAATCTATAAAATCAGTTACTTTTCCAATAAAAATTCTTTCAAGTAAATTAGAAATTCCTCCTATTAATATTAAGCCTAAACTAAATTTTTTTATATATATTTTTTCTTTTATAAAGGAATATAAAATAAAAAGAAGAACGATAGAGGGAATAAAAATTGTTACTAATTTATATCCTTCAAAAAGTGAAAAGGCTACACCTAAATTTTGGGAAAATTTTAAATTTAAAAAGGAAAAAACTTTAATATTAGGTTTATTTATAAAAAAATATAGCTTTGAAAGTATGTCTAGAAAAAATAAAAATAATAAAATAATGTAAATTCTCATTTAAACTCTCTTTAAATTTGAAATCTCCTTTTTAAATTTATTTTTAATTTTATCGGCTTTTGCTTTCAATAAATAGTAAAAAGTTAATGCTAAAACGGAAACTCCTATCCCTTCAGCTGTAGCTAATAAAGCATCTGCAATACCTTTACTTACCTCAGTAATATCTGAAGTCCCTTTTTGAGCTAAAGTATGAAAAGACATCATAATTCCAAATATAGTTCCAAGTAAACCAAATAAAGGTCCTAACGTGGCACATAATCCTAAAAGCCAAAGTTTTGAATTTAAATAGTCTTCTAAATCATAGTATGCTGCTTCTGGAGATATAAAATTATTTTTTATATCTGAAATTAATTTATAAAGATAACCTTGAGCTTGAATTAAAGATAAAAATTTTGAAACGGCAACAGCTACAGTTATAAAAAATAAAAATCCAAGAATGTAAAATATTAACTTATGTAAAATAGGATATTGTATTGAAAATTCCATTATAGTCCTCCAGGATTAAATTTTATTTTTTAAATACATAACTAAAATTTTATAAGTAAGATTATAGTAAAAAATAAATAACAAACTACACATAAAAAGAATAGGGGGATGGTTTTTAAATAAGAAAGCTAAAATTTGAAAAGGTAAAATCCATAAAAATATAAATATGCTGGTTAAGGGATTTGCAAGAAAATTTATCTTTTCTTTTATATTTTTATAATATTTCAAAAAGTATAATGTATTTTCTTTACTAAAATTTTTTGTATATCTTCTTCTTAGGAATTTCTTTATAGCTTTATAAACCAGCATATGGAAATGATAAGTATCAGGTTTAAAAGGAGATGTTTTTCTTTTTATTTTTCTATAAATAGAAAAAATTACTTCATATATAGGATAAATTAAAACTAAAAAAGGATAAAGAGCACTTACCTGAGGCAAAAGATTTTTTATAAAAATACATAAAAATGAAAACATATATCCTAAAAAATATGCTCCTCCATCTCCTAAAAATATTAGTCCAAAGGGGAAATTTAAAATGAAAAAACCTAAAATGGAAAAAATAAAAATGCTAATAATATCCATTAAAAATATATTATTATAAAAGAAAGCTGTAAAAAGGAAGTTTAAAAGAGCAATTAAGCTAAAACCACTAGCTAGTCCATTAAATCCATCGATTATATTAATGGCATTTGTAAATCCTAAAATACCTATAAAAGTTAGAAAAATTCCTAAAAATTTATTTAAAGTTATAAAATCTAAATTATTAACATATAAATCAGTTAGAAATATTCCTAAAAGGGCAGAAATAGAAATAAGTAGAATTCTAACTTTTGGAGAAAGCTCTTTATTAATATCGCTAAAAATCCCGGCTATAAAAGCTGGAAAAGATGAAAACATAAGTTTTAAAAATATACTGCTAGATATTAGTCCAATAAAGCTAGAAATATATATACCTACTCCACCTAATCTAGGTGTAGGAAATGTATGATATTTTTGATATCCTTTAAAATTTTTGTCTAAGAAACTTGGATACTTTTTAGATATATATATAATAAATAAACATGTGGAAAATGAAAGAAAGAAAATGAAAATATATTTAAAAAAATATATTTCCTTTAAATTAAAAAATAAATCTTGAGATAACATCTTATACCAATACCTTTATACCTTCTTTTATAGAAGTTATGCCTCTTAATACTTTTTCTTGAACATCTAGTTTTAGAGGATAATATAAATTACTTTTAAGAGCATAATCTTTTATTTTTGAAAGAGATTCTTTTGAAGCTATCATATGTTTTATTTTATCATCAAAAAATAGAAACTCATAAACAGCGGTTCTTCCTAGGTATCCAGTGTTTAGGCACTTTTCACAACCTCTTGGTTTATATAATTTGATATTTTTTAAATTATCTAATTTTTCCTTCGGAAAAAGCAAATTTAATTCTTCCAAAGAAGGAGCATATTTTTCTTTACAATATGGACAAAGTTTTCTAACTAGTCTTTGAGAAATAGATAAAATTAAAGCTGAAGATATCATATAATCTTCTATCCCTAAATCTCTAAGTCTTAAAATAACCTCTAAAGCTGTATTTGTATGCAAAGTAGAAAGCACTAAATGACCTGTAATAGCTGCTCGAGTTGCTATTTTAGCACTTTCTTTATCCCTTATTTCCCCAATCATGATTATATCGGGGTCTTGTCTTAAAATACTTCTTAAAGCTTTTTCAAAAGTAAATCCTATTTCACTTTTAACTTCTACTTGATTTATGCCTTCTATTTGATATTCTACGGGATCTTCTACAGTAATAATATTTTTATCTTCTCCCTTAATTTCATTTAAAAAAGCATATAAAGTTGTTGTTTTTCCACTTCCTGTAGGTCCCGTATTTAAAATCATTCCATATGGACTTTTTATAATTTTTCTTATTTTTTCTTCAAATACTTTTGGCATTCCAAGCTTATCAAAAGAAATTAAAGCAGAAGTTTTATATAAAAGTCTTAAAACAGCCCTTTCTCCATATACGGTAGGTAAAGTGGAAACTCGAATATCTACCTTTTTACCATTTTTTTGATAAACAATTTTTCCATCTTGAGGCAAACGTTTTTGAGCAATATCTAGTTTAGCCATTATTTTTAAACGAGTAATTATTTGGGATTCTTCGTTTTTTGGGATTTTCCTTATCGTATGTAAAACTCCGTCTACTCTAATTCTTATTTTCATAAATTTTTCAAATGGTTCAAAATGAATATCACTAGCTTTATGGCTAATAGCTAGATCTAATATATTATTTATCAGCTCTACTATAGGTCCTTTTACATATTCCTCTTCTTTATCCTCTTCAATAATAACTTCTTGATTTAAAATTTTTTCAAGAAAAAGTTTTTCAAATTTATTTTTATCTATAATGGTTACCTTAATTTTCTTTTTAAATTTAAGCTCTAAATAAGAAATTACTTCACCATCTGGAGTTTTTGGAGAATATATATATATGTAATTTTCATCTTCTTTATAAGGTAAAATTTGATTTACTTTTAAGAAATTTTCATTTAAATCTTTAAACATATGAGAGCCTCAAAAGTGAGATTTAAAAATTTGAAATTTATTATATTACTTTTTCCTTTTATAATTTTATTTGGATCTGGATGCAATTTAAATGTTAAGTCTAATAAAACTTACAAAACTCTCTACTGCTATAAAGTAAAAGGTAAAAGGTATTGTGTCAAAGATGTTCCAATTGGGTATACCCAAGTCGGAATAGCCTCGTGGTATGGTCCAAACTTTCATGGGAAAAAAACGGCTACCGATGAAATTTATAATATGTATGACTATACCGCGGCTCATAAAACTTTACCATTAAATACTTATGTAAAAGTAATAAATCTTGAAAATGAAAAAAGTATAGTTGTAAGAATAAATGATCGCGGCCCTTTTGTAAAAAATAGAATTTTAGATTTATCTTATGCTGCAGCTAAAAAATTAGGAATAGTAAAAAAAGGGACAGCTAAGGTAAAGATTATTGTTTTAGGTAAGGAAAAAAATTTAGCTTTAGGTAAAATAAAAGGAGTTAATTTTAAATTTTACTCCTACAAAACCATAAAAAAAGTATTAAAAAAATATAAAAATAAAAAAGTACTTTTAGCAATTGCTTCTTATAAAAGTTATTTAGATGCTTTGAAAAAATATAAGTCCTTAAGAAGAAAAAAATTTAAGGTATTTTTAAGAAAATATAATAATAATATCTTAGTCTTACTTGGACCTTATGAAGCTAGTTACATTTTAAAAAATTTAAAAAAATGGAAGATGCATGGAATTAATAAATATAAAATCATTTTTATGTTTTAGGTAATAATTTATGATGTTTCTTATATTTTTAAAATTTAAGTAGATGAAATTAAGATGAAATTAAATATATATATAATCTAGATGAAATATAAAAAGGACCCTTAAACAAGGGCCCTTTTGCTTTTATTTTTCTTCTTTATCTTTTTTTTCTTTTAAATTAACTTTTTTGGCTTCAGGAATTTCACCTTTTTCTACTTTAAAGGTAAACTTGTCTTCTTTTTCATCATAATCCACTTTTACAGTATCAAAATCTTTTACTTCGCCCTTTAATATTTTCTCTGCAAGTGGAGTTTCAATAAGTCTTTGGATAGTTCTTCTTAAAGGTCTAGCTCCAAATTCTGGAACATAACCTTTTTTGGCTATAGCTTTTTTAGCTTTTTCGGTGAGTTTCACTTTAATTCCTCTTTCTTCTAAACGTTTGTTAATTTGATTAATAAGTAAATCTACAATTTCAATTATTTCTTTTTCAGAAAGTGGATGGAAGATAATGATTTCATCTATACGATTTAAAAACTCTGGCCTAAATCTTCTTTTAAGTTCATTCATAATTTGATCTTTTATTTTTTCGTAGTTTTTCTCAAATTCCTCTTTGGAAAGATTCATTAAATATTCGCTACCTACATTAGAGGTCATAATAATTACTGTATTAGAAAAGTCTACGGTTCTACCTTTAGAATCTGTAAGTCTACCATCATCTAGAATTTGTAATAAGATATTAAATACATCTGGATGAGCTTTTTCAATTTCATCAAGTAAAATTACAGAATATGGTTTTCTTCTAACTGCTTCAGTTAAGATACCACCTTCTTCATATCCAACATATCCTGGAGGTGCTCCTATAAGTTTAGATACAGCATGTTTTTCCATAAATTCACTCATATCAATTCTTATCATAGCTGAATCATCTCCAAAGAGATACTCAGCTAAGGTTTTTGCAAGTTCAGTTTTACCAACTCCTGTAGGTCCTAAAAATAGGAAAGATCCAAGGGGTCTTCTATGAGGAGAAAGACCAGCTCTTGCTCTTCTAATCGCTTCAGAAATAGCTTTAATAGCTCTTTCTTGGCCAATAACCCTTTTATGAAGCTCTTCTTCCATTTTAAGAAGTTTTTGAACTTCTTCTTCTTTGAGTTTAGAAACAGGAATACCTGTCATTTCAGAAATTACTTCTGCAATATCGTCAGCTGTTATAACAGGTTTTTCTTCTTTTCCTTCTTGTACAGTTTCTTCCTTTTTCTTTTCAAGTTCTTTTAGTCTTTCCTCAACTTTTTTAATTTTTTTCTTAAGTTCAGCTGCTTTTTCAAAATCTTCATTTTTTACAGCTTGATCTAACTCCTCTCTTAACTTTTCTAATTCTTCTTTTAATTTAATAACTTCTGGATTTTGTTTAGATAAAGCAAATCTTTTTCTAGCACAAGCTTCATCTAAAACATCAATAGCTTTATCTGGGAGATATCTACCTTGGATGTACTTTTTAGATAGCTTAACTGCAGCTTCAATAGCTTCGTCACTAATTTTTACATTATGATGTTTTTCTAACTTTGGCCTTAAACCTTTTAGCATTTCAATAGCTTGCTCTATAGTAGGCTCGTCTACGTATACTGGAGCAAATCGTCTTTCAAAAGCAGGATCTTTTTCTATATGTTTTCTATATTCATCTATAGTAGTAGCTCCTATAACTCTAAGCTCTCCTCTAGCCAAAGCTGGTTTTAAAATATTTGCAGCATCCATAGCTCCTTCTGCGCCACCTGCACCTAAAACTGTGTGAAGCTCATCAATAAAGAGAATAATATTTCCTTCATTTTTTATGGCATCAATAACTTGTTTAATTCTTTCTTCAAAATCCCCTCTATATCTTGTTCCTGCAACTAAGGAAGCTAAATCTAAAGCTAAAATTCTTTTGTCTTTAAGTTCATCTGGAACTTCACCTTTTGCTATTTTTTGAGCTACACCTTCTGCAATTGCGGTTTTACCTACTCCTGCAGGTCCAACTAAGACAGGATTATTTTTAGTTCTTCTACAAAGAATTTGCATTACTCTTTTAATTTCTTTATCTCTACCAATAACAGGATCTAGTTTTCCTTCTTCAGCAAGGGCTGTTAGATCAATACAGTATTTTTTAAGTACTTCAGGTAGTCTAGAAGAACGTTTGCTTTTTCCTTTTATATTTCTAGATACTTTTTCTCTTCCTTCTCTAAATTTCTTAACAGCATCTAATACTTTTTCTTTGTTAAGACCAAGTTTAGCTAAAATTCTATAAGCCATACCTTCTTGCACATCAAATAAAGCTAAAAATAAATGATCTACATCTACATTGTGACTTTTAAATTGCTTTGCATAATCTAAAGCTATATCTAGCACCTTTTTTAAGGTAGGTGTAATGTAAATTTCTTCATAACCTGCTTGGGGAGAAGGAATACCTAAAGCTCCCATTCTATCAACATGTTCTCTTATAAATTTTTTAACTCTAACTGGATCATAACCTAAAATTTCCAATATATCTAAAATTGGGGAACCAGGTATTTCAACCAAAGCTAAAAGTAAATGCTCGGTATCTACGTAGTTATCCCCTAATCTAGCTGCTATTTCCTGAGCAAGGATTAAAGCCTCCTTAGCTCTTCCAGATAAAACGTCCCACATAAGTTGAACCTCCTATTTTAATTTTTTTATAATTTCTTCAATATCTAAAGATTTAAAATGGATATTTTTTAAATTATCAAGGAATTTTTCAAAAGTTTCTTCTTGCAAAAATTCTTTTAAAATTTTTAAAAGATTATAAACATCCTCTTCCATTTTTAATATCTCTTTAACTCCAGCAATATTAACTCCTTTTTCTTTAGTTAAATAAACTATTTTTTTTATCTTTCTAAATTCAATTTCAGAATAAAGCCTTGTTTGTCCTTCTGTTCTTGCAGCTTTAATAAGGCCTTCTTTTTCATAAAATCTTAAAGTTTGGGGATGAACTCCTACTAGCTTTGCAACTATGCCAATCATATAAACTGGTTTTTTTTCATCTATCATTTTTTCCCCCGTAATTTTAATTTATTAATTAAACTTTTATTGTCAATGAATTTAAAATATTTTTTTAAAAAAATCTAAAATAATTTTATAATATTTTGAAAATATTTTGAAATTTTTAAAACTTCAATCTAAAGAAACTTATATATTTAAAATTTTATATATATATTTATTAAAATTTAAGTATGAACTTATAGAAGCTAATATGAAGCTAAACAAGACAAAAAGGAAATACTTAATTTGTAAAAATTTTGTAAAATTTTTTTATCATATTTTTTCTATGAAAAAGGAGGAAATTTAAAATGATTGAAATTCGTTGGCATGGTAGAGGAGGACAAGGAGCAGTTACCGCCTCTAAAATTTTATCCTCAGCTGTAATTGCAGAGGGATCTTACTCTCAAAGTAATCCAGATTATGGAGCAGAACGTTCTGGAGCACCTTTGAAAACTTATAATAGAGTATCGAAAAAGCCTTTAACTTTGCACTGTATGGTAACAAATCCAAATATTGTTATTGTAATAGATCCAACTTTGCTTGATGAAGTAGATATTTTAGAAGGTACAGATGAAAATGCTATTCTTATAATCAATACCTCAATGACTCCAAAAGAAATTAGGGAAAAATATAATATTCAAGGTAGAAAAATATATACTTTAAATGCTACAAACATAGCTTTAGAGGAAATTAAAAGACCTGCTACAAATATTCCTATGCTTGGAGCTTTAGTAAGAGTTCTTTATGAGTTAGAGGGTATTCCTAAATTAGAAACAGTTGAGCAAGAAGTTATAGATACCTTTGGACAAAAATTATCAAAGGAAATTTTAGAAGGTAATTTAAGAGCTTTAAAAAGAGGATATAGTGAGATAATTTCTGAGTAAAAAAAAGGAGGATTTTCTATGTGGGAACTAGGAGCTGTAATACCATATCCAGGAAATTCAGAGGAGTATAAAACTGGAAATTGGAGAACTTTTAAACCTGTTTTGCATACAGATAAGTGTATAAACTGTATGATTTGCTTTATGGTATGTCCGGATAGCTGCATTATAGTAGAAAATGGAAAAATGATAGGTTTTGATTACGATCATTGTAAAGGGTGTGGCTTATGTGCTTATGAATGCCCAAAAGATGCTATTGAGATGATAAAGGAAAGGGGGTAAATAATGGCTATTATTTTATTTAAAAATAGAACTGTTAGACCTTTAACTGGAAATTTTGCGGTTTCTGAAGCTATGCGTCAAATTAATCCAGATGTCGTAGCAGCTTATCCAATTACGCCCCAAACAGAAATTATGCAAATATTTTCTTCTTTTGTTTCAAATGGATATGTAGACAGTGAGCTGATCACAGCAGAAAGTGAACACTCGGCTCTTTCTGCTTGTGTTGGAGCTGCGGTATCAGGTGCAAGAGCTATGACCGCAACTGCAGGTCCAGGTTTAGCTTTGATGTGGGAAATTTTAGGGATAGCTTCGGGGATGAGAGCCCCTATGGTTTTACAATTAGTTAATAGAGCTTTATCTGCACCTATAAATATCCACTGTGATCATTCAGATGCTATGGGTGCTAGGGACCAAGGGTGGATTCAAGTTTTTGCAGAAGATGCTCAAGAGGCTTATGACCATTTAATCCAAAGTGTAAAAGTTGCAGAAAAAGTATACTTGCCTGTTATGTCATGTATGGATGGATTTATAGTATCTCACGCTATAGATAGAGTTTCTCTATTGGCAGACGAAGAAGTTAGAGAGTTTGTTGGGGAATATAAGTATCCTTATTCTATGTTATCTAAAACCGTAACTCATGGGGCAATTGCTATGACCGATTCCTATTTTGAGTTTAAACATCAACAAAGATTAGCTATGGATGAGGTTAAAAAAGCTGTTGAAGAGGTAAGTAAAGAATATAAAGAGTTGTTAGAATCTCAGGGTAATTTAAAAGATTGGGAAATTGAAAAACGAGTTTTAAAATTTGTAGAACCTTACAAAATAGAAGATGCTGAAATTGTTCTAGTTGCTATGGGCTCAGCAGCGGGAACTATAAAGTATGTTATAGATAAATTAAGAGAGGAAGGAAAAAAAGTAGGTCTTTTAAAAATAAAAATATTTAGACCTTTTCCTTATGAAGAAGTTAGTAAATATTTAGAAAATGCAAAAATTTTAGGAATTTTAGATAGAGCTGAAACCTTTGGAGGAAAAGGAGGACCTTTACTTTCCGAGATAATAACTGCTTTATACTTAAAAGGAATACATAAACCTATCCGTAACTTTATATACGGACTTGGAGGAAGAGATTTTAATATTAATCATGTAAAGGAAGTTATAAATACTTTAGAAAGAACTTTAAAGGGAGAAAATACTCCATTTTTATCTTATATAAATCTTAGAAAAGATTATCTTGATACTTTACAAAAATAAATTATCCCCCCCTTTTTAGAAGGGGGGAATATTTTTATCAATCATTATCATTTTTATTTTCATTTAACAAAACATTTTTTACATATCTTAAAAGATCTTCTATACCTTCTTTTGTAACGCTAGAAATAGCAAAAAATGGAATATTTTTCTTTTTAGCATAATCTTTAAGCTTTTCAAGACGATTTTTATCCCATAATGCATCTATTTTTGTTGCTACTAGTACTTGTTTTTTTTCAGCTAACTTGGGAGAATACTTTTCAAGCTCTTTATTTATTTTTTCTATTTTTTCTATTGGATCTTCATAATCACTTACGTCCACAAGATGGAGAAGAATTTTACATCTTTCAATATGTCTTAAAAATTCATGTCCAAGACCCTTTCCTTGACTAGCTCCTTCTATAAGGCCGGGGATATCTGCTATTACAAATGAATATCCATCTATACTTGCTACCCCTAAGTTTGGAGTTAGAGTTGTAAATGGATAATCTGCAATTTTAGGTTTGGCTTTGGTAACTACAGATAAAAAAGTACTTTTTCCAGCATTTGGCATTCCAACTAAACCTACATCTGCAATTAATTTAAGTTCTAGCTCTAAAATTTTTTCTTCTCCTTTCTCTCCCTCTTCCGCCCAATCTGGGGCTTGGCAAGTAGGTGAAGCAAAAGCTGCATTTCCACGTCCACCTTT
>DQVG01000021.1 GCA_015661865.1 Desulfurobacteriaceae bacterium | reverse complement strand
TCTTTTGGGATTGCCTGAAGGAAATATAAGTGGTTCGGAATATCAAAAATTGATAACAAAAACTTTAAGTGGAAAGCCAAAAATAGATTTAAATTTTGAAAAAAGACTTCAAGACTTTGTCTTAGAGCTTCATATGAAAAATTTACTAGAAAGCGCTCATGATGTTAGCGAAGGTGGACTTTTTGTTTCCCTTTGTGAAATGGCTTTTGGAGATACTTTCAATAAAGAAAAGGGTTTTGAAATAAATATAAATTCAGATATAAGACCTGACTTTTTATATTTTGGGGAAGATCAAAGTCTTATTTTAATAGAAGTTAAACCAGAAGATTTAAATAAAGTTTTAAATTTAGCTTATGAAAAGGCTATTCCTTTTGAAGTCCTTGGTCAAGTAAAAGAAAATGAAGCTATTATTTCCTATAATCATGAGATAATTTTTAAAGAGGACATAAAGACTTTAAAGGAAATTTATGAAAAAGCTTTAGAAAATGCTTTAAGCGAGGATTAGTCATGAGAAAGTTATATCCTTTTCTTATTATCTTTTTAATTATTATTATTTTAATCTTAGTTTCTAACTTCCCCATAATAAAACATAAAATAAGAGGACTTGAAGCAGATATTATTGGATTAAATAGAATAGTTTATCTTTATACTCCTTTTTCTACAAAACCTGTAAAAGTTTATAAAGGGGATATTCGTTTTGAAAGAAGACCAGATGGTTCTATTTCTTTAATTGTAAATGGAAAAAAAGTTGATACAAATCTTTACTATGTTATAGAAGAAAAATAATTTTTAGGAGTGAAAACTATGAAAATTTTAGTACCCGCCTCGACCTCCAATTTAGGTCCAGCCTTTGATGCTGTAGGTTTAGCTTTAAACTTATATAATGAGTTTATAGTAGAACCTTCTAAAGATTATCAAATTAAGGTGAAAAAGGAAGGAGATGTAGTTTTTTTATCAGAAAAAGATATAGAAAAACTTCAAAATTTAGATAATTTATTTTTAAAAGCTTATAAAACTACATGTGCATATTTAGGTAAGGAGGTACCTATAAAGCTTACTGAAATTATTAGAATTCCTATTGGTAGAGGATTAGGCTCTTCTGCTACAGCCATTGTAGGAGGAATTTTAGCAGCTCAAAAGGTTTTAAATAAAAAACTTTCTTTAGATGAATTTTTAGATATTTCCTTTAAATTTGAAAGTCATCCAGATAACGTTTTGCCCGCTTATCTAGGTGGACTTATAGTAGCAGCTACAGATAATGAAATTTCATATATAAAACTAAATTTTCCCGAGGATTTAAAAATAGTAGTTGTGGTTCCCGAGATTTATTTATCTACAGAAGATAGTAGAAAAGTTTTACCTAAACAAGTTCCTTTAAAAGATGCGGTATTTAATATTCAACATACTGCCCTTTTAATAGCAGCTTTAAAAGAAAGAAAATATCATCTTTTAAAAGAAGCTGTAAAAGATAAAATTCATCAACCCTATAGATCCAAGTTAATCCCCTCCTTTTGGGATATTATAAAAGTTGCTTATGATGAAGGAGCTTTAGCTGCCTTTTTGTCTGGGGCTGGTTCTTGCATGGCAGCCATTTGTTTAGAAAATGAGGATAAAGTAGGAAAGGCTATGTGTGAAGTTTTTGAAAGTGATGGAATTCAAGCAAAATATCTTATCTTAAAAGCCGATTTAGATGGAGCTAGAGTTATAGAAAAATAATATTCTTTTTTGTAAAATTTTTGTAAAAATTTTAAAAGTTAAGGAGGAATTTTATGGAAAATTTAAAATTTCCTAGTATTAAGCAATTAGCTTCTTTAAAAGAAGATTTAGCTCCGGGACATAGACTTTGTGCCGGATGTGGAGCTTCTATTATTTTTAGACAGTTAACGTTAGTAGCAAAATATTATGGTTATAAATTGGTTTTTGTAAATGCTACAGGATGTTTAGAAGTATGTACGGCTATATATCCCTATACATCTTGGGAAACATCTTGGATTCACAGTGCTTTTGAAAATGCGGGTGCAACGGCATCTGGTATAGAAGCTGCTTTAAAGGTTTTAAAGAAAAAGGGAGTTATTAAGGAAGATGAAAAAATAAAAGTGGTAGCTATTGGAGGAGATGGAGGATCTTATGATATAGGTCTTCAATCTTTATCCGGAGCTTTAGAAAGAAGACATGATTTTATATATATATGTTACGATAATGAAGCTTATATGAATACGGGAATTCAAAGGTCTGGGGCTACTCCAACTTATGCAAATACTACAACTGAGCCTGTTGGAAAAGTAAAACCTGGAAAAGATGAACCTAGAAAAAACCTAACTGAAATTGTAGCTGCTCATGATATTCCATATGTAGCTCAGACTACACCAGCTCATTTTAATGATATTATTAGAAAATTTGCAAAAGCTTTATTTACTAAAGGTCCATCTTTTTTAAATATTTTTTCTATTTGTCCAAGAGGATGGAGACACAAAGAAGAGATTGGTCTTCAAATTTCTCGTTTAGCTGTAGATACTTGTTACTGGCCCTTATATGAAGTAGTTAATGGAAAATATATTATTAACTACAAGCCTAGAAATAAAAAACCAATTGAAGAATTTTTAAAAGTTCAAGGTAGATTTAAACATTTATTTGCTCCTCAAAATAGACATTTAATTGATAAGCTTCAAGAAATGGTTGACAAAAATTGGGAAAAATTACTAGCAAAAGAAGAAGCGACCAAAAACCTTTAAGTCCCGCATCCCCGGCGGGACTATTATTAAATAAATTTTATAATTTATTATTTTAATAACTCATCAAGAGGAATATTTTTCTTTATCATCTTTAAATAAGATTTATATCTTTCTAAGGAAATTTCCCCTTTTTTAACAGCTTCTTTCACTAAGCAGTTTTCTTCTAAAGTGTGAGTACAATTTTTATAAGGACAGGAATATCTTAGAAATTCTCTAAAATACTTTGGAACATCTTTTTCATCCATAATTTCTAAAACATCTATTTTAGAAAATCCAGGTGTATCTCCAATAAAAGAATTTTTTCCAAAAGGAATAAGTTTTACTCCAGTTGTAGTGTGTCTTCCCCTTTCGGTTTTTTCAGAAACTTCTTGAACCTTTAAATTTATACCCGTTAAAGCCGATAGAATGGAACTTTTCCCTACCCCAGAAGGTCCAGCAAGAATGCAAATATCCTTATCAAATTCTTCTTTTAACTTATCAATTCCTTCTTTATATATTGCACTAGTTAAATAAACCTTATACCCAGCATTTTCATATATTTTTTTTACCTTTTCTAATTCCTTTCTTTCATCTTCATTTAAAAGATCTATTTTATTAAATACTATTACAGGGTCTAAACCATAGTAGTCATAGGCTACTAATAAAGAATCTAATAAAAATGGAATAAAATCAGGTTTTTTAAATGTTTGAACAATAATCGCTTTTGAAGCATTGGCTACTTTTGGTCTTATTAAAAGATTTTTTCTTTCTTTTATATCTTCTATTGCAAAAGTATTTTCATCTATATTTAATCCATACACGTAATCTCCAGCATAAAGAGTTTTTACTTTTTTCCTCAATTTACCCCTAGGTATTGCTAAATAACTTTTTTTATCTTCAAAACAATAAACTTCAAGTTTTCCAGCTATTTTTTCTGTGATAATACCACTTTTTAAGTTTTTTTCTTTATTCATAAGAAAATCCCCCAGATAACTTTTACAGCTTTAAAAATGGAAATAAAACGGTTATTTTATTTAATATAGTTATTTTATCTATAAAAATTTAAATTACTTAGAAATCTCTTCTAATATTTTTAAAATAGCTTCTTCAGGATCAGATGCATTTGTTATTGGTCTACCTATAACCATAAAATCTACCAAGTTTTCTTTGGCCACAGCTGGTGTAGAGATGACCTTTTGATCATCTTGGGAGGCCCAAACTGGACGAATTCCAGGACATACGGTTTTTAAATCTTTTGAAATATAAGTTTTTATATATTTACTTTCTTGAACCGAGCAAACTACTCCATCTAGATTTATATTTTTTGCTAAATCAGACAAATATAAGGTTAAAACTAAACGATAATTTTTCATATCATACGCACTTTTTATTAAATTATAATTTGGAGTATCTTGAAAATGTTTTAATATCTTTTTGAAATTTATAATATCAAAAAAGCTATCGTTGTTAGCATAAGAAGTAAGTGTAGTTACTCCTATTATTAATGTATTTTTTTCTTCTATTAAATTTTTATAAATTTTTAAAGTATTCATTAAAATGTCTTTTCCAGCTATTAAATGAAGATTAACCATAAAAACTTTTAATTTTTCCGCAACTTTAAGAGCTTTGGCCATAGTGGTTGGGATATCAAAAAGTTTAATATCTAAAAATACTTTACAATTAAGATTAACCAAACACGAAATGATCTCAGGCCCAAGAGCCATAAAAGCTTCAAATCCTATTTTAAAGTAGGAGGTATATTTTCTTAATTTTTCAACTAGTTTTAAAATTTTTTCTCTTTCATCAAAATCTAATGCAACTATAATTTTTGGTTTTTCCATTTTTTTCACCTTGGTTATTATTTTGTTTTACATATTAATTTCTATAATTTAAAATTAAAAATAACATTATTTTACTAAATTACTCAAAAGACTTGAAAAAATAAAATAAACTTAAAACATGAGTTAAATATTTCTATTTGCGTTGTATATTATACAAATGTAAATATTATAAAAGCAGGTGATTATTATATAAACAAGAAAAATAAAACTAAGGTAAAATTAAGAAAAAATAAAATCTTTATAGGAGCTAAAAATTGATAATAGGGGTTTTAGAAAATAGCAAATCTGTGGGGGATATGATAAGACGTATATTATCCGTAGATCCTAATAACAAAGTTGAGGTTTTTTATAATTTAAATGAATTTTTAGATGCTGTTGCAATTGAAAATTTTGATTTTGTTATTATTCCGAGATCTTTTGAAAAACCAAATGATGGAAAGGAGATTGCTAAAAAGATAAAAATAATTAAAAATATTCCAGTTTTTATGACCATAACAGATCCTTCTGAGAAAATAGAAGATCTTACCATATATATAGATCTTTTTTTATCAAAACAAAGGCCGGAAACCTGGTTAAACAAAATAGAGAATTTTTTTAAAGATGATACTGGAAAAAGAGGTTCTAATGAAACTAATAAATTTAAGTTACTTATAGCTGAGGATAGTAAATTTTTAGCAAAAGCTTTGGAACGAAGTTTAGAAAAAAATTTTGAAGTTAAAGTTGTTTATAATGGCTTAGATCTTATTAAGGAAACCATAAATTTTTTACCAGACTTAATTATTAGTGACATTTTTATGCCCAAACTTAATGGCTTAGAAGCTGGAGAAATAATAAAATTAATTCCATTTATAAAAAATATTCCCATTATTTTTATAACAAGCCATCCAAATGAAAAATTAAGAAAACTGGTAAGTAAAGTCGGAGGTATAGCCCTTTTAAGTAAAGATGCTGCTTTTGAAGAGCTTAAATCTTTTATAAAAACTTATTTGGATATTAAAAATAAACAAAGATTAAAAATACTAGACAAAGAACTTTTCGAAAAAATTAAATGGGATAAAAATCAAGGTTTGTTACCTGTAATTACTCAACATGTAAAAACTGGACAAGTCTTAATGATGGCTTAT
>DQVG01000153.1 GCA_015661865.1 Desulfurobacteriaceae bacterium | reverse complement strand
TAAAAGTCAGCCGTAGGAATATTATATTTTTTCATAAAATTTTTAGCAAAAGCTTTGCTACCTTCAAGTTGAGAAGCATACTTATCTGGTCCTAAGATATTTAAATTATCTTTTTTAAATTCATCTACTATTCCATCTACCAAAGGGGCTTCGGGTCCCACAAAAGTAAGATCTATTTTTTGAGTTTTTACAAAATTTTTTATACTTTCAAAGTCTTTCAAAGATATATTATCTATTACCTCTACTTTTTTATTATCTTCAAAGTTTTTAACAAGCTCATTTCCTGGAAGAAGATAAACTTTTTGAACCTTATCACTCAAAGCAAACTTCCAGGCTAAAGCATGCTCTCTAGCCCCACTTCCTAAAACTAAAACCTTCATATTCCCTCTCCTTAAGGTTATGGAGATTTAATTATACCAAGCTACTTTAAAAATCTGAAAGTTTTTAACTCTTACTAAAAATTTCTAACATATGTTAAATTAAAATTTTTTTAAATTTTTTCGTTTTATATAAGAAAGACAGGGTTGTTTAATAAAAAAATTAAAATAACTTTTATGATAAAATACATAAAAATTATGATTTTTAGGGAAAAATAGATGAATTGCAAAGAATTACTGGAAAGAACCAAAACTTGCCCCTACTTAAAAGAATGTCCGATTTATGCTACATATTTTGATTCAAATGATAAAAATTATATGAAAATTTTAAATACATATTGTTATGGTAATTATAAAAATTGTGCGATTTACAAATTAAAATCCAAAAATAAACAAGTTCCTATGAACTTATTACCTGATGGTTCATATATTAAAACGCCATCTTTAAGAAAAAACTTGCTTATTGGCATATTAATTATTTTATTTTCTGTATCCATTGTAAACTTTGGTATATTTTACTTTCAACTTAATAAATTTTCCGAAAAACTTCAAGATTCAATTCTTCAATATGCTATAAAAATAAAAAAAGAAGAGCTAAAAAATAAAGTGGATATTGTAGTTGATATAGCAAATAAAATTTATCAAGATAATAAAAATAAGCTTCCTCCTCAAAAAGTACAAGAACTTATAAAAGAAACTTTAAGAGTTGTTCGGTACGGTAAATCCGGATACTTTTTTATTAATAATATAAATTACACAGCCGTTATGCACCCAATAAAAAAAGAAAGAGAAGGAAAGGTTTTTCGTAATAAAAACTCTTCAACTTATAAAATAATTACTACTCTAAGAGAAAACTTGAAGAAAAATAAAGACTATGCTTATGTTAAATATAAATTTTATAATCCTGCCACAAAGAAAGAGGAAGAAAAAATATCATATGTTAAGTTTTTTAAACCTTATGGTTGGGTAATAGGAACTGGGGCATATTTGCCTAGTATCAAAAAATCTCAAAAAGAATTATATAAGATAATAGATGATTTAAAGAAAGTAAAAAAAGAGATAGAGATTATAACGGTAATTTCTTTTATAATATCGCTTATACTAGCAATATTAATAATGAGCTTAATACTAAAAAAATATCTACTTATACCTATAGAAAAAATATCTTCAAGTTTAGCTAATATAATAAACAACTACAAATTTTCTCAAAGAATAAAGCTAACAAAACAAATTCCTTTTGAATTAATTCCAACGGTACTATCAGTTAACAGACTTTTGCAAACATTTAAAAACATATCCTGTGAGATTTTAAAAGTTGCAAAAGAAATATCAAACGGAAACTTGAATATCCAATTAGATAAAAATGTATTTAAAGGCGAACTAGAAGAGCTAGCTCACTGTTTAGAAGATTTAATACAAACTATAAGAAATATACTACTAGAAATAGAAAAGGTTTCTTTATCTTTGGCAGAGGGTAAAATTCAAAATATAACTCTTAACAAAGAAGTATTTAAAGGTGAGCTGTCTAAAATCGAAAAATCCTTAGAGCATATTATAACCAACTTTAAAAAAATTATATCTATTATCGATAATATCGCCTCAGATTTTGCAAAAGCTAATTTCAAAACTTATGACGAAAATCTTTTACCCGGAGACCTTAAATTAATTGTAGTAAAGCTTAATACAGCTGCAGAAAATATAAAAAATACAATTGAGGCTTTGATAAAAATCCTGGAAAAAGCTGATATTAATCAGAATTTGGATATTTCCCAATTTGAAGGAGAGCTTAAAAAAGTTGGAGAGGCAATAAATAAATTTACCCAAACCTTCAGAGAGATAATAAATGAAATAAGAAGGTTTGCAAAAGAGCTAGAAAATGGAAATATTTCGGTAGAGCTTAGAAAAAATATTTTCCCAGAAAGTTTATCAGATCTAAAAGAGTCTTTACTTGAAATTCAAAAAGTATTTTTAAACATAAAAGAAGAGCTTTTAAAAATTTCTAAAGACTTAGCTAATGGAAAATTAACAACTAAAGTGGACATAAAAGTATTTAAAGGAGAACTTGGAGAAATTGCTCAAAGTTTAAATAAAGGGATAGAAACTTTAAGGTCGTTAATTGGCAAATCTATAAAAGTTTTAAAAGAAAGTATTAAAACTTTAGAAGAAAAAGTAGATGAGCTCCAACAAGCTCTTATTAAAATTGAAGAGCAAACAAACACTACAAATCAAATTTCCGAAGAAATGAATAAGGTCTATGAAGAAATCCTAAATCTTGCTAAAAAAATCCTTAATATAAAAGATTTATCAAGTACTACTTTAAATACAGTTAATGCTGCAGAGCAAATTTTAGATAAGATAAGAAATAAACTCAAGGAGCGTACAAAAGAGCTTACTAACATAGTAGAAGTAATTTTACAAATAGCAGAGCAAACTAATATGCTGGCTTTAAATGCTGCTATAGAGGCTGCAAGAGCCGGAGAGCATGGAAGAGGTTTTGCAGTAGTAGCAGATGAAGTTAGAAAACTTGCTCAAAAGGTAGTTTCGGCTACAGATCAAATTAGAGAAACTATTTCTACATTAAATAAAGATATTGAAGAGCAAGTAATAACAAATATTTTTAATTCCTTTAAAAATATCAAAGAGTCAATGGAAAATTTAGAAAAAATCGTTGAAGAAACTTCAAAAACTGCTCAAAAAGATTCTGAAAAAATAACTCATATTGTCAACATGCTTAAAGAACTATCTAGTGTATCTTTAGAAAACTTTGAAGAACTTCAGGAAGTAATTGATGCTATTATCCGTATTTCTAAAAAGATTTCTCAAATTGAAAAAGAACTAGCTAAATTTAAAGTTTAAATGATTTTATTAGCCAGCCTAATAGGCTGGCTAATTTTTTTTAATTAGTAAATTTATCTTTTAAAATGTTCATAAGAGAAATTTTTAAGATTAGTCCCTAAACCTTTTTTAACTACTCCTATCTTTAAGAATCCTAATTTTTTTAAAATATTTTCATATTTTAAAGGTGCGGTTATAAGCAAGGTATAATCATCCCCCCCATATAAAGCTTTTTTTAAAGCTAAATATCTATTTTGATAATAGATAATAAGTTTTTTAGATATAGGAAATTTATCTATATCTACCTTTATAAATACTTTTGAATATTTAGCTATTAAATTTAAACAAAATGCTAAAGAATCACTAAGATCAATAGCACATTTTATATTTAATTTTTTCAAGGTATATATTACAGGTAAGGGAATATAAAAAATAAAAAATCTTTTTATAAAATATTTTTCTAAAGAAGACAAGTTATCATAGTTACTTTTTGATTCTAAAATTTCTAAACCGGTTGCAGCTTCTCCAAGATATTTATAAACAAATACCCCTTCCCCTACTTTAGCTTTATTTCTTAAAAAAGTTTTTATAGTTTTTCCAAATAAAGCTATATTTATAGATATTTTTTCAGAGTAAGAGGTATTCCCACCTATAAGCTTAATCTTATATAAATCAGCTGCATACTTTAATCCCTTTAAAAATTGAAAAATTTTAAAATTATTATTTATATTTAAATTTAGTAAAAAATACTCTGGAATAGATCCCGAGGATAAAATATCTGAAATGTTTACCCATAGAGATTTATAACCTAAATAGAAAAATAGGTTTTTTAATTTCCATAAGCGAAAATGAACATTTTCATTCAAAGCATCTGAAGAAAAAGCGAATTTACCATGTAATTCTAGATAAGCGCAATCATCCCCAATAAATTTAGACTTAAAAAACTTTTTTATAATTTCTATAATTTTAAATTCTTTATTCAATTTTTAAATTTTTCCTTAATTCTTTTAACTCCTTCTAGATTAACATCCGCTTCTTTTAGATAATTAGCTTTTAAAGGCAAAGGAAATATTTTACTAACATAATAAGCATTTAAAGCTAGAGGTTTTTCCAAATTATCTATAGAAGAAGTATTTAAAAATTCATTTATAATTGGATGATTTCCTACTATAAAAAGTTCTTTTTTATCTTTCATAAAGTTTTTCAAATTTTCTAGAATATAAAAACCTTCCTTTAGTAAAGTTTCGAATTTATAAAAACAAGCAGCATAAACTCCTTTTTTTGGGGCTTTTAAAATAACTAAGGTAGGAAGATATAAAAAATAAGGATAAGCATAAGCTCTCAAAGTACTTACACCTATAGCATCAATATTTAAGGCAGATTTGATTCCTTTAGCAAAGGAAAGACCTATTTTAATACCCGTAAAAGAGCCTGGTCCTACACAAACAACTAATTTATCTAAATTTTTTAAACTTTTCCCAATACTTTTTAAAGCATTTTTAATTTTTAAAGGAAATAATGAGGAATGACTTTGACCTTTCAAATAACTTTCCATATAAATTACTTTATTATTTTCTATAAAACAAAATGATCCTATTTCTAAAGATGTATCGAAAGACAAAATCATTTAATGTTCTTCCTCATAATTTTCAGTAGGATTTGTTTTGTTAATTTTAATTCCTAATAAAATAAAACCTAAAATAATAATAATACTTATGGCAAGTAAAAGATATTTTATAAAATTAAAGGAAGATAAAATATCCTCTTTTAACTTTTCCTGAGATTGGGAAACTTCATCTACTTTTACAGCGACCTGTTGAATATTGTTTTTAAGTGTATCCAAATTATCTTTAATTTCCAAGGAAGATTGAGTGATTAAGGAAGATAAATCATTTTTTGTTTTAACTATTTTATTTTCTAAATCTTTTTTTAAATTAGTTTGACTTTCCTCCAAAATAGCAATAATTTCATTTTGATACTCTTCCAAAATTTTTTTTATATAGGAATAAGTATATTTTCTACTTAAATAAAGTTTATCTTGAATTACTTTTTCTAACTCTGCAATTATTTTTTCTTCATTATAGGTGTTTTTTAGACTTTCTATAAGTTTTCTGTTTGTTTCTATTTCTTTTAATATTTTGTATATCAATGCTCTAATATCTTCTTCCTTTAATTTTTGACTGGAATTTATACTTTCAGATGAAGCTATTTTTTGAGAAGAAGATCCACATTCAGGAGTTTTACCTTTTTTTACTGAACTTGAAACTGGATAAATCTTAACTTTATAATCATACTGGATTTCTTGGGCAGAAGCTATACCTATAAAAGCTAAAATAAATAAATATTGTTTCATTACATAGCCTCCTCGTAAGTCTTGCCATCCTTTTTGTATTTCAATCTTAAATATTTTCGAATAAAGAACAAGATTGCAATAGAAATAACTCCTAAAAGCATATCAATAAAGGAATGAACTTGAACAATTACTTCTCGAGATATAGCAATAAAAAGAACATCCAATATAATTCTGGGCTCATGTCTTACTAAAAGAATAACTACTTCAGCCGATAATGCAAACAAAAGAAATTCGGCTATTATTTTTCGAATATAATCTTTTGCTAAAGAAGGATCAGATATTAAAACATGTTGAAGTTCAGTTATTAGATAAGGCATATGGAATATATATTTTAAAAACACACCTGCAGAAAATACTAAAAGGGTAGTTGCTATTACAAGCAAAAATAGTATTGATAATTTTTCTACACCAGCTTTAAAATGCTTTACAATCCTTATAAACACCTTCAAACCTCTAAATTTGGATATTTCACTCAACTTTCAGAAATTATATCAAAAAAACTCTAGGTTTGAAAAAATTTTTTATCAAAATAAAAAGTAAAAATCTTAATTTAAAAAATATTTAAATATTTTTGTTATAATTCACTTTACAAATTTAAAAAGGGGGTGATAAAGTTTGGCTACTGTATATGTAATACCTGGAGAACCTTTTGAAAAAGCTTATAAAAGATTTAAAAAATTATGTGAAAAGGAAGGAATTTTTACTGAAATAAAAAGACATGAATATTATGAAAAACCAGCTGAAAAAAGAAAAAGAAAAATGCTGGCTGCCAGAAAAAGACTTATCAAAGCTCTAAAAAAACGTGGATTACTTCCATCTAAAGGTAAAAAGAAAAAGAAAAAATGATTTTTCCAAAATAGAACACAATTTTAAACTAATAACTTATATTTTTTTTAAATTTTTCTATATTTTTGGGCATATACTTGTTTAAGGGGCGTCTCTCCCCGCTCCAATTATTTTATAATTCTTTAATTTTATATACATAGATGGGATTTTTCCTTTTAAATGAATCTTTTTAGGAATAGTAAAATTATCTATTTTTATAAACTCTACACAAGCCTCTTTTACATCACCTTTATTAAATTTATAACAAATATAATTAGATCCAGATTTTTTCTCTATTTTACCTATATTACTATCTAATACTAAGTTAGATGTATAATTTTGACTATAAAGGATTTTTCCAAGATAGAAAACCCATTTTCTGTTTCTTTTTTTTCTTCCACTTTTTTCATAGTAAATGCTAGTAGTTTGATTTTGATAATAATAAATATAAGTTTTTTTAAAAAGAAGACTAAGATTCCCTTCTAAAATAAAATCCTTTGAAGTTCTTTTTATTGAAATAGAACCTACCTTTAAAAATCCCCACATTAAAACAGAATATGTGGCTTCTAAAATAACCATAGCTTAAACTCTTAAATACATATCTTTATTTAAATATTTTACTCTTAACATTTTTTTTAATCGAGGATATTTAGATAAATCTGGAGATTCTTTTAAAATTTCCTCAGCTTCTTTTCTAGCCTTTTCAAGAAAATTAACATCTAAAAAATTATTGATATCTAAAAAAATATCATTAGATTTACCTGACTGACGAACTCCAAAAATTTCTCCCGACCCTCTTAATTTTAAATCTTCTTCTGAAATTTTAAAACCATCATTGTACTTTTCTATAATAGATAATCTTTTTAAAACTTTCTCCGAAGCTGAAGAGCTAGGAATTAAAAAGCAATAAGATTGATAAGGACCTCTTCCTACTCTTCCTCTTAATTGATGAAGTTGAGATAAGCCGAATCTTTCTGCACTTTCAATTATCATTATAGTTGCTTCAGGTACATCAACCCCAACTTCAACTACCGTAGTTGATAATAAAATAGCTCCTTTTTTAGAATTTTTAAAATCCTGCATAACCTTATACTTTTCCTCATCTTTCATTTTACCATGTAAACAAAAGACTTGAAAATCTTTAAAAATAGACTTCCAATACTTTTCCATTTTTTTTAAACTTTTTAATTCTTCTAATTTTTCATTTTCCTCGATCAAAGGATATATTACATAAACTTTCCGACCTTCTTTTAACTCTTTAAAAATTAGAGGATATATTTCAGAAAGCTTATCTTCTGTTATAACCTTTGTAATTATCTTTTTCCTTCCTTGAGGAAGTTCATCTATTACTGAGATATCCAAATCTCCATATAAGGTTAAAGTTAAAGTTCTTGGAATAGGAGTAGCTGTCATTACTAAAATATGAGGATTTTTAGCTTTTTGTTTTAAACTTAGTCTTTGTTCTACCCCAAATCTATGCTGCTCGTCAATTATAACAAGCTTTAGGTTTTTAAATTTAACATCTTTTTGAAAAAGGGCATGAGTTCCTACAACTACTTTTAAATCCCCACTTTCAATTTCTTTATAGACTTGCTTTTTTTGAGAAGGTTTTAAAGAGCCTACTAAATATCCCACTTTTATATTTAATTTTTCTAAAAAACTTTTAAATTTTAAATAGTGTTGATAAGCTAAAATTTCTGTGGGGCACATAACTGCAACTTGATAGCCTTTTTTTGCAAATAAATAAGCTGTTATAATAGCAATTATAGTTTTTCCGCTTCCAACATCTCCTTGAATAAGGCGAGAAATTATTTTTGAATTTTCAAGATCTTTTAAAATTTCTTTTACTACCCTTTCTTGAGCTTTTGTTAATTTAAAAGGAAGGATGTCTAAGATTTCTTTAAGATCATCGTAAGAAACTTTTATTTCAGTTTCTTTTATATTTTCCTGCAAAGCCTTTTGTTTTAAAATAGATAATTGAAGTAGAAAAAGCTCATCAAAATATAATCGCTTATGGTAAGGAGTTTGAAGTTTTTCATAATCTTCAAAATCTATATCTGGATTCGGAATATGAACATAAAATAAACTTTCTGCAAAACTAGGGAAGTTATATCTATTTTTTATCTTTTCAGGTAAATATTCAGGTAGATATGGAGTTATTAAAGAAACAGCTTTTTCAAAAGCTTTTATTAAACTTGAAAAAGATACTTTAGAGTACCCCGGATAAATTGGAAAATAGTTCCCAAAATTATCTAAAGGATAGGTAAAATATACAACCTCCGGATGAAATAAAGCTAAAGAATTTTCAAATTTAGTGACCTTTCCTCGAGCAATTACTTTTATTTTAAAATTCTTTGCCTTTTCAAAAAATTTTTTATAAAAATTTAAAAATTTATTTTGATTTTGTTTAAAAATATAAATTAAATTGATTTTACCACTTTCATCTTCCAAACACACTTTTAAAATAATTTTATTTTTTTTCGTTTCAAAGGAATATATAGATGTTATTTTTCCAACTATATTAACAACATCACCTAAATTCAGCAAATTGATTGGATAAACAGTTTTTCTATCTTCATATTTCCGTGGAAAATAGAAAAGTATATCTTTAATGGTTAAGAGATCCAATTTTTTAAAGATATTTTTATATCTTTTTTCTAATTTACTTATAGAGGATATAGGATAATTTAAAATTTCAAGATCAAATTTTTTTTCTTTTTCTTTAAACTTAGGAAGAGTTTTTTTTAAGTATTTTAACTGACTTTTAATTTCCTCTTTTTTCTTTTTTAAAAATTCTTCCAACTTTAAAGGTAAAAAATGATATTTAAAATTTTTTAATAATTTTTCTATTAAATTTTTTCTAGCATTTTCACTAAGATATTCCCAAGTATAAAAATATTCTATGGCTTTATCTAAAAAATTTTTTCTTTTTTCATCTAAATTCTCCCAGTAATTTAAAATATTTTCTAGATCGATAGTAATGTTATTTAAATTTATTAAAGACGGATTTTCCTTTAAAGTTTCTAAGGTAGATATAATTTTTTTATAAGAATTTTGATAATCTTTAAGATCTATTTTCATTTTTCTTGTTTTAACTTTATGTACAAATTTAAAAGTCTCTTAATATCTTTTCCCAAAGGAGTACTTTTTAATAAGATATACTTTATATTTTTATTTTCCATACCCAGTAAATAAGATAGATCAGTTTCATCAATTTCAAAAAAATTTTTAAAATGTGCTTTTAGCTTTTCTTTATTTTTTTGTGAGATTGTGCTCGATACAAATAAAAAGCCATCTTTATCTTTTAAAGAAATATTATCTAGTCCAATTAAAAGTAAACCAGCCTTTCTTGCCCTTTTAAGCTTATTTATTATCTCTTTTTCAAAATTTCTTATTAAAAATTCAATAAAAGCTTCTATATCAACATTTTTATTTTTAAAAAGTTTTTTTAAAGTTTCTTTTAAACAACTTTTTTTGGGGCAAACATTTATACCTTTACCTGGAAGTTTCGAATATAAATCTAAACATAAAATGCTACTTGTATTTTTAAATATATTTTCTAAGTTTTCGGGAATTTCATTTAGAATATCTTTTATAAATTTTTTATCTATTTTTTTTAAATTTAAAAAATCCTCCTTTTCGCCTCTCTCCTTGCATACAAAACAAGCTCTTTGAGGCATTATTCTTCCTTTTTCTGAAGTTCTAACATTTTTTTATAATCACTTTCTCTAATAATATCTATATATGCTCCGGTTAGTTTTGCTGCAAGCTTAGCATTTATACCCTTATTTCCTATAGCTAAGGAAATATCTTCATCAGGGACAACAACTTCTACCCTTTTTTCTTCCTCATCGTTTTTTATAACTCTTGCTAAAATAACTCGGGCTGGACTTAAAGCTCTTTTTACAAATTCTGCTAAATCTTCGCTATATCTTATTATTTCTATTTTTTCTCCAGAAAGCTCCTGAGAAATAGGATGTAAACGGCTACCTTTTAAACCTATACATGCTCCAACGGGATCTATATAATCTACAGTACTTTCCACAGCAACTTTTGCTCTTACTCCCGGCTCTCTAGCTATAGCTTTTATTTCTACAAGACCATCCCTTACCTCTGGTATTTCTAACTCCATAAGTCTTTTTAAAAACTTGGGATGAGTCCTTGATAAGATAACATAAGGTGGCTCATAATCTTTGTAATATCTATACTTTTTTTCTGAATACAGCTTATAATTAAATAAGACATCATAAATGACACCTCTTATTCTATTTCCTAATTCATACTTTGAAGTATTTCTCTCTTTTGGAATTTGCTCTTCATAAGGTAAAATTCCTACTATTCTACCTAAATCTATAATTAAATCTCCATTTTTCATTTTATCTTTTATCGTTCCAGAAATAATATCCCCTTCTTTTTCCTTAAACTCCTTAAATAAATGTTTCTTTTCAGCTTCCTTAATCTTTTTCAAAATTACATGTTGAGCTACTTTAGCTGGAATTCTCCCAAGCTCTTCAGGTTTAATTTGAATTAAAATAAAATCCCCAACTTCTATATCTTCATGAGTTTTATTTGCCGGAGGAATAATTCTTTGTCTTTCTTCCTCAT
>DQVG01000042.1 GCA_015661865.1 Desulfurobacteriaceae bacterium | reverse complement strand
TTAAAAAAAAGAAAAAAGTTAAAGACATATATCTATAAAGAGTTATTCCTTTATAAAAAGGTTTATTCATTTTTGTCCTCTAGGTATCTTTAGATCTTTTCTTATAAATTCTTACAGGCATTATATATATAGCTTTTTTGCCCTTATTTTTAGGATAAGTATCAGATATACACGAGTAAGCGCAAATTCCACAACCTGTGCAGTAATTTTCATCGATATAAGGTCTCATATAAAGATCCAGTTTTAAAGCTTTTCCAGAAAAAGGACATACATTAAAGCAAGTTTTACACATCATTCCAGTTTCATGCATATTCCAAGTCACGCAAGTAACTTTATCTATAACTGCAATACCCATTTTAACTTCTTCTTTTTCACAAGGTATTAAAGCTCCCGATGGACAAACTTCAACACATTTCATACACAAATAACAAGGTTTTTCTAAAACATTTATATAAGGAGTAAATGTAAACATTCCAGCTTCTTTTATATCAAAAAATTTTATAGATCTATAGGGGCAAACCTCTCCACATCTTCCACAACGTATACAACGTTTTGCAAAATCTCTTTCATCTATTGCACCTGGAGGTCTTAATATGTTTACTTTTATTGGAGACTTGGCGATATTACTAGGATTTTTTAATTTATTTAAAATTTCTTTTTTATCACAACTAAATAAAGTTCCGGATATGAATGCACTTAACGTTACTTTTAGTAAATTTCTTTTCTTTTTATCAATTTTAGTGTTCCTTTTTATTTTTTTCATTTATATCCTCAATAATATCTAACTTTGAAATAGGACCAAAAGGAGCACCTGGGTGAACTTCTCCTTTTTGAATTTTCTCAAATTCATCTAAAAAGTAAGCTTCTCCAACCCCAATATGCATGACTCCTTCTAAATTATTTATTTGCTTTTCAATAGTTTCAAGCTCTTCAAAAGTTTTACCTTCTAAAACTATAATTATTAAGTAAGCTCCAAATTCCTCTTTATACTCCCCTGTATAAACTTCCACATTTTCCATATTTTTTAATTTTTCCTCAATTTCTTTTCCTTTTTCCGGTTTTGTAAATACAACACAACCTACGATTGGCATTTATAATCTCCTTTATTTAAATAAATTATTTAAATAGATTACTTAAATAAATATCATATTAATATATCATTTAAATATTAATAAAGTTAGAGCAAACTAACTTTCCATCAAGGTAAAAAAAAGGGGGGAGATTATATCTCCCCCCCCATATCTTTTAGGATAACTTTTCTTCAGGATTTAAAACAGAATTGTGAACATATTTATTTTCATCAGTTTTTACAAGTTTTATTAAGAATGGTTTTAGTGGTTGAGCTGGAGCATATTTACTAATTTTACAAGCACAAATCTTATATTCAGGTTCTTTAGAACCTGGATCAAATGCATCTAATGTACATAAGTTTATCATTCTACTTTTAGCTTGATCATGCCAGTATGCAAATACTACTCCTTCCATTGGCCCTTGCTGATAAGAAATTCTTGCAGGTAAAATATTTTTTCCACGTCTTGTTTCAATTAAAACTAAATCCCCAGGTTGAATACCTAAACGTTGAGCATCTTTTGGATTGATTTCCACCCAAGCGTGAGGATAACTTCTCATAAGTTCGGGAATTCTACCTGTCATAGAACATGTATGCCAGTGATCGATGATTCTACCGGTGGATAAATAAAATGGATATTCTGCGTCTGGGGCTTCAGCGGGGCCCTTATAAGGTCTAGACCAAATCCAGAATTTATAATCCTTATGAAGACCATAAACAATAATTTCGCGGCCTTTAAATCTCTTAGGATACTTTCTAGCAAGCTCTGTAGCTATAGGATCTTTTCCTACTACAAATCTTCTTAAAGTTCCACCTTTTTTCGCAATTTCTACTGTTGGAGCAGGCCATTGAACTCCATCAGGTCTTTCTAAAAGAACCTCATAGGTAGCTCCAGATAAATCACAGTCTCTACCTTTAGTTACCTTTTGAGAATATTCATTCCAAATAGCTTTTGAAAGTTCATACCAAGGATCTTTATCTGCAATTTTAATAAAGGATTTAACAGCTTTATAAACTGGATATGCTCTTTTTCTTAATTTTGGATCAGATTCTTTTTCTAACTTTTTAGCCAAAATAGTTGCAACTTTAACTATTATCCAAACCTCTGGCATAGCTTGGCCTGGGGCTTTTATCGCTCTTGGAGTTAATTGAGATCTTCTTTCGGTACAACCATAAACTCCAGTTTTTTCAAAATGAAAAGCGGTAGGTAAAATTAAATTTGCTAGTTCGGTAGTTCTTGTTGGGAATATATCTGAAACTACAACAAATACATCATCCTTAGCAAAACCTTCTATAAATCTTTTAAGATTTGGTAAAGACTGTAAAGGTGAGGTTTCATTAATCCAAATAAATCTAATTTTATCTCTTGGATCTTTAAAGCCAAATCTTTTTCTATCTTCTTCAGTAAAGGAAACGGCTGAGAACATTTTTACAGTATGATATCCTGGCTTTGGTGGAATAGTTCCTTTAGGTACTCCCCAAATTCTTTCAAGCTGAGCTCTTAATTTAGGATTAGCCACTTTTCTATGACCTGGTAAAATATGACAAAGCCCTCCTCCTTCTCTAACTCCACCACAAGCGTTTGGCTGTCCAGTTAGAGATAATGAATCTGCTCCATCTTTACAGAGATTTCCGGTTAAAATATGGATATTATGGATTAAATTGTTAGCCCAAACTCCCCTAGTTCTTTGATTAATCCCCATAGTCCACATAGTTACTGTCTTTGTTGTTGCTATTCTTCTAGCTACTTTTCTAATAACATCTGGAGTTATGTTCCCCCCACAAACTTTAGCAGCATATTCTGGAGTATATTTTTTTAGAAATCTTTTATATTCTCTAAAATTAACTTTTGCAGGTTTACCTCTTTTTACGGCATGGAAAGATGCATATTTATTAATAAACTCTTTGTTATAAAGGTTTTCATAAACAATAACATGGGCAATAGCATTAAGTAAAGCTAAATCGGTTCCAGGTTTAAATTGTAAATGAATATCAGCGATTCTAGAAGTTGGCGAAATTCTAGGATCTGCATTAATTACCATTACATCATTTGGATTATTTAATTTTCTTTTCATTACCCTAGAATATACTATAGGATGAGCTTCAGCCGTATTAGATCCGATAATAAAAATAGTTTCTGTCTTATCTATATCTGCATAACCCCCAGCAGGTTCATCTGCTCCAAAACTAGTTAAATATCCCCCAACTGCAGATGCCATACATAGTCTTGGGTTACCTTCTATATTATTTGTTCCAATACATCTAAAAAGTTTTTGAAACATATAAGTTTCCTCAGTTAAACATTGACCTGACCCATAGTATGCAATAGAAGTCCATCCAGATTTTGACCATCTTCCTTTTTTTATAGCTTTTATTATTTCATCAGCTATAATTTCAAAAGCTTGATCCCAGGAAATTGGCTTAAAAGGCTCTTTTTTACTTTTTCTATAAAGAGGTTGAGTTAATCTATCTGGATGTCTAAAAAGTTTATAAAAGAGCATACCTTTCATACAAAGAAGTCCTTTGTTAATGGCGGAATTTTCCTCTCCTCGAATAATTGCAGGTTTTCCATCTTTAATACCAAGCCAAACTTTACATCCTACTCCACAAAAACGGCAAACTCCTCTTACCCAAATTGTTCCATCTTCATCCTCTCTATAGGATGGAGAATTTTTAACTTCTTCTGGAATTTGAACTAAATTTTCCCCTTCATCCCATTCTTGGGCATTAGCTTTTGCTAATAGAGAAGCTTTATTTAAATTTAAATTTATTCCAACTAAAGAAGCTGTAGTTAATGCAGCACTCTTTTTTAGAAATTCTCTTCTATCGGTCTTCATATTTAATCCTCCATTTTTAGTATTATTTCCTTTACTTTAAATTATGAAATAAACAGACTATTTCTCAGTCTTAGGTCCTAAATCATGAAATCTAAACATATGAGCCGGATGACAATCCCAGCAACTCATTTTAGGAGCCCTTAACTTCATGGTTTTAACTTCTTGATAATGACAAGATTCACATTTAGATATTGGAGGAACTTTATAAAAGTTTTCAAAACTTCCGTGACATTGATAACATTTAACATTTGCAATTGCATGCTTGGATCTCGCCCAACTTTTATATACTTCCGGAGTTACATCTTTGTGACAAGCTGCACATTGCTGATATTGAGGTTTTAAAGATTGAATAGCCTCTGGGGGAACAGGATGTTTATCAAAAGAATTTCCAAATGCAATTGGTGCATAAAACATCATACTACACAATACTATGATTCCTAAAACCTTGCCCCTCATATCTCACCTTCCTTTATTTAATTTTTATTATTTTTTATGTCATTATTATTAACTTTTTTCTTGAGACTTTTTTTATGAAAATACTCTTTAAGATAATCTTCATAATAAAAACCATGACCAACGTACCAATGACAATCTAAACAAGTTTCTTTAATTTCCCCTTTCTTATATTTTTCATGCAAAGCATTATCAGATAACTCTTTATGACAATGAATACAATTTTTTTCATACGTATACTTTTTAGCTTTCTTTGGATCTAATTTTTCAAGCCAAAAATCCAGTTTAGATATTTCTTCTTTTTTAAAGTAATGACCATACATATCTTTTATACTAGCTTTTACTTTAGATTTAAGATAACTAACTACATTTTCATGATCCAAATGACAGTCTACACAAGAAGCTCTCACAGCACCAGCTTTGTTTGACAAAGGGCCATGAGGACCTTTTAACCAACTATCATACATAGGTTTCATCTCGTGACAAGATATGCAAAACTTAGGTGTTCCCGTTTCCTCTATTTTTTGAGCAGAGAAAATAGAAATACCTACCCCCGCTGCTCCACCTATCGTCAGAACAAGTATAAGAGATTTAAAACTCATTTTATAAAGCCTCCTTTCCAAAGCTAAGAAAGTTTAATATTACGAAATTTTTCCTTCTAAAAACTAATTTTTCATTTTTTCTATGAACTTTTCCATATAGTATTTTTGAAGAGCTTTAATTTCTTCCATAGAAGATGCAGTAAACCATTTGTGATCTTTTCTAGAAAGAATAGATTT
>DQVG01000054.1 GCA_015661865.1 Desulfurobacteriaceae bacterium | reverse complement strand
ATTTTTTGAAGTTTCATTAAAATTTCATCCGGTAAAATTGCTTGTAAAATCCTATATCCATCTAAAGGTGGTAAAGGTAAAAGATTAAATACCCCAAATCCTATATTTAATAGTACCCCAAAAGTAAAAAAGTAATAAAGAGGTAATTTTATAAACTCAGGCATATCAAGCAAATTAAGGAAAGGTATAAGCTTTGCAAATACGTAAGCACTTATAAAATTTGCCATGGGGCCGGCCAAAGCTACTAATAAAAGTCCTAATCTGGGAGAAACTTTTTTTATTTGACTGATATCTATCGGAACGGGTTTTGCCCAACCAATATGGGCAATAAATAGGGCTATAAACCCTAATATATCTACATGGGAAAAAGGATTTAAAGTTAACCTTCCATATCTTTTAGCAGTTGTATCCCCTAAAAGGTAAGCTACAAAGCCATGAGCAAATTCATGGATAGTCATAGCAAAAAGAATAGCTGGTATAAGTAAAATATACTTTTCAATCGCATTCATTTTATTTTCCTCACTTTTTGGGATAATAAAAACAATTATAAGTTTTATCTAAAATTAAAATTTGTTTTTGAGGACAAAAAGGAAAAGGCTTAAAATTTTCTACGTAATAAATAAAAGCTTCACAAAATAGACCATTTAAAAATATAAACTCTTGTTTTTCTCTTTTATAATGAACAGGATATCCTTCTAAAATATCTAAATTTTTAAGAATATTTTCATTAACCTCATAAATTTCTCCCAAAATATGAGCCTTCTTTATCCCTCGTTTGCAAGCATAAGGATAAAAGCCATTATCTACAAGAGCATATTTTTCTATACTAATAGCTTCTCCCAAAAATTTAGATGCACATAAAAGAAAATGATTTGGAAAATTTCTTTTCAAAGATCCATAAACAAAGACTTTATATATTTTTAAGCCCTCCAAATTTTAGTAAAGTTTAGAGGAAAAATATCTTCGTTTACATTTTCATCTATATCTTTTTTATTTACATTTTCTTTTGTTTCACTTTCATCTAAATATTTAAAGTCAGCAAAAATATCTTCAAAATTATTCTTTGTTTTAAAAGAAAATTCCTTAACTTTTTTCATATCCTCAAATAAAGGTAAAGAAGAAAATATTAATTTTTTTTTAGAAAAATATAAACTTCTTGTTTTATCTTTTTGAAAAATAAATAACCTTTCTTCTCTTTTAAATCCAAAAATAATTCCGGCTTTATCTAAAATTTTTTCTATAAATTTCCCATTATCTTTCAATTTAAGCTCATTTAATAAATAAGCAATAGCTAAACTATCGCTTTCCATATCAAAAAGTTTTTGTAAAATTAATTTAGTTCCATTATGAATAAGAATAGTATTTTTATATAAAATAGGATGAGTAAGATCATAATTTATCAAACTCCCCAAAGAAGCTTTTCGATTGTGAGCTAAGAAAAAAGGATATTTTTTTATTTTTTCTTTATTCTCTTTTAAATGAATTAGTACATTTTCTTTATTTATATCCTTAAATATTAAATAATTTAACTTATTATCAAAAAAAATAACTCCAAATCCGTCTTCTCCTCTTATCTTTAAGCTATCCCAAGCAAAATCTAAAAATTCATCAATAGATAATAAATTTTTTCCTCCAACTATTCCACACATTTTATAGTCCCAAATTCCCTTTTAAACTTTTTGACTTTTTCCTTAAGCTTTTCATTTTATAAATATTTCATAATATAAACAAATTTTCTTTCTATTATCCTAATATTATGTTAGTTTTAAAAAAAAAATTTGATCTAAAGTCATATATTAAATTCCCTTTTTAGATCTTCTATTAAGGCAAATTTTTGATATTTAATATTATTTTTGAAAGTATTTAAATCTACTAATTTTTTTTCGGGAACTATTATCTTAGCTAATTTGTAATCTAAATCTATTTTTTTTTCAAAAAAAGTCCAGGTAATTTTCTTTTTTTCTTTTAGACTTTTTAATATTTGCTTTATTAAATTTTCATTTAAATAAGTAGTTTTTATTTTAAATTTTTTTCCAAAGAAAATATATTCTATAGCTTGTTCTGCATCTAAAAGGTAGTAGGTTCCTTTTAAATTTTCTATTTTTCTTTCCCAAAACTTTAAAACTTCTTCTTTTAAATTAAACATTCTTATATAATAAAGAAAAGCTTCTACAAACATAAAAAATTTTTTTATATCATTTTTATTCATATCCTTTAATTTTTTTAAACTCATAGCTCTAAATTCAATAGTTCCTTCTTTAAGATTTATAACATGATACTTTTCCTTTGAAAACCAATTTGAGTAAGGGTTATCATCTCTAAAAAAAGATATATGTTTTTTAAAGTATTTTACTTTATAGCCTATTTCATCTTTAAATTTTTGGGCGGCAAATTTAGAGACTTCAAGATTTCTATCAAAAATATTAAAATGTATATGAAAGCCTAAATTTTTTAAATTAGTATATTCAAAATTATTTTTTATATATAAGATTAAAGAAAAAGCCTCATATAAATCTAAGGGATAAGTGGTTCCTTCTTTACAGTTTGAAGGTAAAGAAGTATCTTCTTTTATTTCTTTTAAAAAGGGAGTAATTTTTTCTAAATCTTTTATATGAGCTTCTATCTCTAAACCTATTTTATTTCCCGAAGTTTTATATAAATTATTTTGATAAGCAAAAAGAGCTTGGATATTTATCATATTTTTACTACTTAAAAGTTTTAATAGTTAAATTATAAATTAATTAATATTTATTAAAATACTTTTTAATATTTTT
>DQVG01000139.1 GCA_015661865.1 Desulfurobacteriaceae bacterium | reverse complement strand
TAACCATATATAAATATATAATAACTATATATAGATATATAAAAGATAAAATTTTCGTAAAGGAATTTTAAGAATCACTTTTCTTAAGTAAATTTAAAAATTCTTTTAAAAATTTTTTTGAAATCTCCAAGTTTTCTTTTAAATCATTTAAGTTATTAAAATCAAATTCAAAATAAATAACTTTTCTATCCGGAGTAATAGCTAGATGTTTAATATTACTTTCTTTTAAGAGCTTTATAGATAGTTTTTTTAAATTTTCATACAGTTTAGGGGAAAGGAAGCTAGAATATAAAAATTTAAAATTTTCTTCTTTATCCTTTTTTAGATCTTGATTAAAAATTTTTGGATTATAAAAGGATTTTATTGCATGAAATTCAAAGGAAATTGGTTTTTTAAAAAAATATAAAATTTGAATGTTATCTTTTAAAGATCTTAAAAAAAGAAATTTAATAAGATAGTAAAAAATTGATTGGCGGGGTTGAAGACGAAGATTTACTAATATTTGTTTTAAATCTTTTTCATAAGGTTTATATAAAGCTCTAAACCCTACGGCCCCGCCTAGCCAAACATAAGAAGTATCTTTAGGACGAAATAAGTTTTCTAAATTTTTAGAAATATCTTTTGCAAGTTTTATATTTTTTTTATATCCATAATAAAAAGACCATATTAGATAAAAAGTTAAAAAGGTTAAGAAAATAAATAATAAACCTGACATAATTTACCTACTTCTTATTTTTGGGGAATCATGGGCATACCGCCTAAACCTAAAGATCCCATTATAGCTTTTAGGGTTCCAATAATAATTGAGATTATAAATAAAATTCCCCCTAGAAAACTAAAAATAGCTCCTAAAAGACCAAGCCACCTATCAAAAGAAAAAGATAGATAAATTCCTAAAACTAAAAAAACTATAGCAAAAATTAAAAATTTTGGTTCAAAAGAAGGTCTAAATCCTCCAAATGGTCCTCCTCCCATTGGTGGCATAGGTCCCATGGGACCTTGAGGTCCGCCTCCTTGAGGGAGATTTGGAAAATTAAAATTGCCTCCTGGAAAATTAAAAGGATTTTTATTACTCATTCTTTCCTCCTTTAATAAAATCTAAAGCATGCTTTATTTTTTCTATTTCTAATAAAATTTCCTCTTTTTCCTTTTTTGCTTTTTCAATAACTTTTTGAGGTGCTCGTTTTAAAAAGCTTTCATTATTTAATTTATTTTCTACTTGTTTTAAAGATTTTTCCAATTTTTGAAGCTTTTTATCTAAAACTTTTACTTGCTCTTTTACATTAATTTTATTTTTCAAATCAAAAAATACCTTAAAGTTTTTATAATTTAGATTTGGTAAATCTAAAGGCACTTTGGTAAAGTTTACATTTACCTTTGCAAGCTTTTCAATTGCATCTTTGGTCTTTTGAAGCATATTTTCTACATTTTCGTTTGGAAGTATATAGATATCTATTTTACTAGAAGGTGGTATGCCAATAATAGATTTTAAATTTCTAACTTCACTTATAAACTTGATAATCTCTTCAAAATCCTTATTTTCCTCAACCTCAAAAGGTTTTGGGAACTCTTCCAAAAGAATACTTTCTTTTTCTCTATTGGGTATTTTTTCATATAAATACTCAGATATAAATGGAGCTACAGTTGAAAGTAAAATTAAGATGTTTTTAAATACATTAAATAAAGTCCATAAAACTGCTTTTTTATCTTCTTTCTCTCCTTTATAAGCTCTATTTTTAGATAGTTCTATATACCAATCTGCAAAAGTATCCCAAATAAACTTATTTAAGCTTCTACAAACTTCATCAAATCTATATTGATTTATATAATTTTCATACTCTTTTAATAAATTGTTAAATCTAGAAAGAATCCATTTGTCTTCATAAGATAAGTATTTATATCCGTCTTTAAAGTCCAAATTATTATTATTTTCATATACCCCTAAAATATATTTAGCAATGTTCCAAATTTTATTCATAAAAAAGTTTGAAGATTCAATAGTTTTAAAAGATAAACGAATATCTCTTCCTGGAGAAGATAAAGAAGCTAAAGTCCATCTTAAAGCATCGGCTCCGTATTTTTTTATAACATCTAAAGGATCTATTACATTTCCTTTTGTTTTACTCATTTTCTGTCCATGTTCATCCCTAACAAGCATATGAACAAGAACATCAAAGAAAGGAACTTTTTTGGTAAAGTAAAGGCCCATCATCATCATACGGGCTACCCAGAAAAAGATAATATCAAATCCTGTAACTAAAATATCATTGGGATAAAAAGCAAGGTAATCAGAAACATCAAATTCCTTAGCAAACTTTTTTATAGTTTCTGGCTCTTTTTCTAAAAGTTTTTCAATAATTTCTTTTAAATCTTCATCTAGCTTCTTTCCATTTTTTAAATACATTAAAGTTCCAAACGGCCAAAGGGCAGAGGAGAACCAAGTATCTAAAACATCTTCATCTTGTTTTATATTTTTCGATTTACATTTAGGGCAAGAATCTATATTTTCTTCACTAACAATAAGCTCATTGCAATCTAAACAATAAAAGGCCGGGATTCTATGACCCCACCATAATTGACGGGAAATACACCAATCTTTTATATTTTCAAGCCAATTAAAATAAGTTTTTTCCCATTCCTTTGGTATAAATTTAGTAGTTCCATTTTTTACAGCTTCTAAAGCGGGTTTAACTATTTTTTCAAAACCTATTCCATTATCCGTTTCTTTAGATAGTTTTATAAACCATTGATAAGAAAGCATAGGTTCTACTATAGTTTTACACCTATAACATTTTCCAACTAAAAGGGGATAGTCTTCTATTTTTTCAAGTAGATTCGCCTTCTCTAGATCTTTTATAACCTTTTCCCTAGCTTCGTATCTATCTAAACCTTCATAAGGTATATTTTCTTTTTTTATTGTATTTCCTTCATAGTCTAAAAAGGTAGCTTTAGAAATTTTTGCATCTTCATCCATAATTTTTATTAAAGGTAAAGAAAAACGTCTTCCAGCTTCATAATCCTGAAAATCATGAGCAGGAGTTATTTTCACACATCCTGTTCCAAATTTTGGATCTACAAATTCATCTGCAATAATAGGAATTTCTCTATTTACTAAAGGTAAACAAATCTTTTTTCCTATTAAATGCTTATACCTTTTATCATTTGGATTTACAGCTACCGCAGCATCCCCCAGCATAGTTTCTGGACGGGTTGTTGCAACAACTATATATTCTTTTGTCCAAGGTTTTTCTTTTAATAATTTATCTTTTTCTTCTTCAGAAACTGAGACTAACTTTTTTTCAAATTCCTCTTCCAATTTTTTTAACTTTTCTTTATCCTCTTTTGACAAAATTAAAGGATATCTTAAATAATAAAGTTTTCCCTTTTTGGGTTTATCATCAAACTCAACTTCCAAATCTGATAAAGCAGTTTTACATCTCGGGCACCAATTTATAAGCCTTAAACCTCTATAAATAAGTCCATCTTTATAAAGTTCTACAAATACTTTTCTTACAAGTTTATAAAAACCTTCATCCATAGTAAATCTTTGTCTGGACCAATCACAGGAAACCCCTAATTTTTTTAATTGATTAATAATAGTGTTTCCATACTTTTCTTTCCACTGCCATACCCTTTCTAAAAACTTTTCCCTACCAAGGTCATATCTACTTTTCCCTTCTTTAGCTAGCTCTTTTTCAACCATAAATTGAGTTGCAATTCCAGCATGATCTGTCCCTGGAATCCAACAAACTTCATAACCTTTAAGTCTTTTATATCTACATATAATATCTTGAATAGTAGCATTTAAAGCATGACCTATATGAAGAGCTCCAGTTACATTAGGAGGAGGTAAAACTAAAGAAAACTTTCTCTTACCTTCTTTTAAAACTTTTCTTTTATCTGCAACAAAATAATTTTTATCTAACCACTTTTTATATATCTCTTCTTCAAAAGAAGAAGGATTATATGAACCTAAAAGCATACGTTTCCCCCTAAATATTTGTTGGTATTTTATTATACTGAAAGATTTTAGGAAAGAAGAAAGGATTACTTGGTAGGATTAAATTATGGTGCCCGGGGCGGGATTCGAACCCGCACGGGCGTAAAGCCCAGGGGATTTTGAGTCCCCCGCGTCTGCCAGTTCCGCCACCCGGGCAAAAGATGTCTATTATTATTTTATTTTCTTTTTATAAGTTTTCAAGAGTAAAGTTAAGCACTAACCTAGGGAAAGTTTTATTAATTTGATACTATTTAATCAACTTTTTCGATGAACAAACTTTACTTTTCCAAATTCTTTTAATGCTTTTAAGGTTTCTGCTTTTATAGGGATATCGTAATTGGGTTCAAGAGCATAGATATAGTCTTTATCTATAACTTCTACAACTGGGATTTTTCTTAAAGAACTTTCTTCTTTAGAAAGCTCTTTTAATTTTTGGGAAACAAATTTTAAATAATTTTCATCTTTTAATGGAATAATGACCTTAAATAAGCAATTTTCGTCTTCAAAAATATCAAAAAATCTTTTTATTTCTTTTATAGTAAGGCGGATTTCCTCACTTTCTCTATCCTTATTAATTACTCCTTTTATATAAACTAAATTTCCCTCAGTTAATAAGTGTTCGTTTTCCTTAAATACTTTTGGAAAGACTGTAGCTTGAATAACGCCAGTTGGATCGGTTATTTCTACAAGAGCGTATCTTTCTCCTCGTTGAGAAATTTTTGTATCTACTTTAGTAATTGCACCTACAAGTTTTATTTCATCTCCATCTTTTAAGTTTAGTAATTCTTCTACAAAAGTAATATCTTTAGGAAGAAACTCTTTATAAATATCAATAGGATGAGCACTTACATAAAAACCGACAGCTTGACGTTCGTATTCAAGTTTTTCTATTTCATCCCATTCTTTTAATCCTTTATAGGGATAGGAATAATTTTCTTCTATTTCTTCTCCAAATAAAGATAAAAGACCAGCTTCCCTTGATTTTTTTCTATTTTGAGCTTCTGCCATAATTTTTTCTAAGCTTTCTAAAAGTTCTCTTCTAGAGATACCAGTATAATCAAAAGCTCCCGCTTTTATTAAAGTTTCAATTACTTTTTTATTAATAGAACGTAAATCTACTTTCATACAAAAGTCAAAAAGATCCTTAAACTCTCCCTTTTCTTTTCTTACTTTTATAATTTCCTCAGCAGCTTTACTTCCAACGCCTTTAAGCCCAGCAAGGCCTACCCTTATTTTTCCATTTTCCACGACAAAATCTGAGTAAGATTTATTAATATCTGGAGGAAGAACTTCTATTCCATTTTCCCGAGCATCTTTTATATATTTTGCAACTTCTTCGGCTTTATCTACTTCTAGAGACATAATTGCGGCATAAAATTCTTCTGGAAAGTGAGCCTTTAAATATGCAGTTATATAGGCAATATAACCGTAGGCTGCTGAGTGAGATTTATTAAAACAGTACTCTGCAAATTTTTCAATATCTTCCCAAAGTTTTGTTACCTTTTCTTTATCAAAACCTCTTTTGACAGCTCTTTCAATAAAATCGTTTTTGAGAGTAGCCATAAGATCTGCTTTCTTTTTAGCTACAGCTCGTCTTAAAAGATCAGCTTCCCCTAAAGAATATCCACAAAGAACGTTTGCAATAGCCATTATCTGCTCTTGATAAACTATAATTCCGTAGGT
>DQVG01000038.1 GCA_015661865.1 Desulfurobacteriaceae bacterium | reverse complement strand
GAGATACTTTAGTAATTGATGTAAAGGATCTTACTCCAGGTGGAATTACAAAATGTATAGTTAAAAAACCTTCTGGAGAAGAAATTAGTATTGAACTTACAAATGATTTATCTCAAAGAGAAGTGGAAATTTTAAAAGCTGGTGGTATCTTAAATTACGTTGGGGAAAAAGTAAGAAAAAGATTAGGTATAAAAGAGTAATTAAAGGGGGGCTATCCCCCCTTTTTAATTTTTATTTAATAGCTCCTTTCTTATTGAGTTGCAATACAAGTGTGCAAGTCGGGTGGGTTCAGGAAGACGATATCCCTTTAGACAATTTTTTACTATTTCTAAAGCTGTTTCTGAAGTTAAATAATTTCCTGGTGAAACAAAAATAGGAGATACTTTTTTTCTACTTCTTAAGACATATCCAAGTATTTCGTTAGTTTTTGGATCATATAAAGGTACGTATTCCCCGGCATCTACTTTCAAATCATCATATTTTCCATATAAAAGTTTTTTAGCACATCCTATAGTAGGTATATTTAAAATAGCTCCTATATGAGCAGCTATGCCCATTTTCCTTGGATGAGCTATGCCATGACCATCTACGATTAAAACATCTGGTTTTATTTTTAATTTTTTGTATGCTGATAAGATTAAGGGAGCTTCTCTAAAAGCTAAAAAACCTGGAATATAAGGTACATTTACTATATCTATACTATAAACTTTATCAACTATTTTCCAAGTTTTAAAATCAAATACTAAAATAACTCCTATTCCTCTACAGGGATGGTTAAAGGGATTTAAAAAGGTAAGATCAGTTCCAGCTATATATCTTATTTTTTCTAAGGAGATCTTATCTTCTAAAACAAGATTTTTTCTAAGTTCATTTTGAATTTTTAAAAACGACTTTAAGTACTTTTCTTTACTCAAGTTATTTACACCTAATAACCTAGGACTAAATCATTAATTATCTTAGTTTTAATAACTTTACTTTATTTTTAATTTTTAAGGATTTAATCAGAAAAATCTTGGTTTTCTGCTATCTCCGGTCTAACATAAATGAATCTGCCACAATAAGGACATCGACTTTTTCCAAATTGTAATTTTTTTAATATTTCCATAAATTCAACTGCGGAGTATTTCATACCACAACCTTCACAAACTCCATCACTTACATCAGAAAATACTAAATCTCCATATAAATCTTTATAATTATCAAATACTTCTATATAGTGGGGATTTTTTTCTTTAATTTCTTGTTTTAATCTTTCTAACTCTTCATCAAGTTTTTTATATTCTTCTTCTAAGTTTCTTAGCTCATTTTTTAAAAATTTAATAATAATTTCCTTTTCTTTTTTTATTTTTTCAAAATCTTCATACATACTTTGATATCTTTCTTTAATTTCATCATATTCTCCTTCAAAATATATTATATTTTCTTGAATTTCTAAAAGATTTTTTTCCAATTTAGAAATTTCCCTAGTTAACATTTTAAATTTTTCTGGATCTTTTATATTATCTCTTTCTTTTTTTAATCTTTCTAAAGAATCTCTAAGCATTTTAGCTCTTTCTTTATATTCTCTAATCATTTCTTGATACTGCTTAAGTTTTTCTCCAAGTTCTTGAATTTGCTTATGTTTTTCTAAAATTGAATTTTCTATATCATCTATAGTTTTTTTCTTTTCTCTTATCTTTACCTCAAGTTGTCTTTTTTTTATCATTTTTTTTTGATAATCAATAACCTTTTTTTCGTCCTCAGAATACCTATAAAATATATTTAGTCCCATAATTTTCCTTAATTACCTTTAGGGTTTTTGCCCTAAAGGGCCGGGTTATTTTTATTGCGCCTTCTTTCAAGGGGACAAAACCCGGCAGGCGCAATTTTGTCCCCTTATTGTGTTTTATTATTTTAACTTAAAATTTTCTAATGTTAAAATATATGCTTAAATAACCAAAAAATTTTGGGAGGAAAGGATACTTATGTTCAAAAAAGAAATAAAAATTCAAAATAGATTAATTTCCAGAAATTCTCCTTGCTTTATCGTAGCTGAGCTTTCGGCTAATCACAAACAGGACTTATCCTTAGCTAAAGAGACCTTATATGCTATAAAAGAATCTGGAGCAGATGCGGTTAAATTTCAGACCTATCGTCCAGATACAACGACCATAGATTGTAGAAATGAATACTTTGTAATTAAGGGAACTAAACTTTGGGATGGACAAACTTTATATGACTTATATAAAAAAGCTTATATGCCTTGGGAATGGCACTATGAACTTAAAGAGTTAGCTGAAAAACTTGGATTAGTTTGGTTTTCTTCTCCCTTTGATTTTTCAGCTATAGATTTTTTAGAAAAGTTAAATTGCCCAGCTTATAAAATAGCCTCTTTTGAAATAGTAGATATTCCTTTAATTGAATATGCTGCTAAAACAAAAAAACCTTTAATAATTTCTACGGGAATTGCACGTTTGGATGATATCCAAGAAGCTTTAGATGCTTGTAAGAGGCAAAATAATTTTGAAGTTATTTTACTTAAATGTGTATCTGACTATCCCACAGATTATGAGGATATCAATTTATTAACTTTAAAAAATATGGCAGAAACCTTTGACTGTTTAGTGGGTCTTTCGGATCATTCTAAAGGAATTGAAGTTCCGGTAGCTGCAGTAACTCTTGGAGCAAAGTTAATAGAAAAACATTTTATTCTTTCTAAAAATATAGATACTCCAGATAAAGAATTTTCCCTTACTCCTGATGAATTTAAAGAAATGGTAAAAGCTATTAGAAATGTAGAAAAAGCTTTAGGAAAAGTTACTTATGAACTTACCGAAAGGCAAAAGAAAGCTAGAAAACTAGCTAGATCCCTTTTTGTTGTTAAAGATGTAAAGAAAGGTGAAACTTTTACTTTGGAAAATGTAAGATCTATACGTCCTGCAGATGGATTACCTCCAAAATATTTAAAATTAATTTTAGGTAAAAAGGCAAAAAAAGATATAAAAAAGGGAACCCCCTTATCCTGGGAGTTAATAGACTTTTAAGAGCAGTTTTAAAACTCTTTTATAAAGTTTTTCTCGATTTTCTTTTTTTAAAAAATAAAAAGTATGAAAATTTTTTGTATTTAAAGGTAAATTTTTTATGTCTGAAAAACTTTTTCTGTGAAAAGGTGTAATCCCATTTTTATTTATAACTTCCTTATGCAATTTTGTAGGATAACCTTTATGTTTTTTAAAATGGTATTCGGGAAAGAATTTATCTATAAAGATCATAATAAAATCTCTTGTTACTTTAGCTAAAATACTAGCTGCAGCTATAGATTGGCTTTTTATATCTCCTTTTATAATAGAAATATGATTATCTGTTTTTAGTTTCAAGGCGTCGGTTAGAGATATTTGAGGATTTAGTTTTTTGTGAATTTTATTAGCTCCCTTTAAAGTTGCTTGGTAAATATTTAATTTATCAATATCTTCATTATCAAGAATTTCTATATGAAAATTTTCTGATTCTTTTAAAATTTCTTTAAAAAAGATTAATCTTTTTTTAAAACTTAATCCTTTAGAGTCCTTTTTTAAAAATAATTTTAAAGGATTTTTTAAGATAACTCCAGCTACTACAACTGGCCCTGCTAAGGGTCCTCGACCAGCTTCGTCTATTCCACAAATTTTTAAATTTTTATATTTTTCTTCAAAAATAAGACTCATAATAGATTATGTATCAATTTGTTCTTTGAATATCAATTTATTAGCCATAAACCAAAATATGAGATAAGAAAATAGAATAAGGGCAAAGTTTATTAAAATGTAAAATTTTAATATTAATCCTAATATAAAGGAAATAAAGCTCAAATATGCAAAAAAGTTAATTTTTGCATATTTTTTTAATTTTATCTGATTTTTAAAAGGTAAAGCTATAAACAAAAGAATTATTGAAGCTAAGATAAATCCTAAACCTGGAGTAAGTAAATTTAATGTTTGAAGTTTATATTTAAAACTTAATTGAGCTAAAAGAACGAAAGTAGAATATCCTAAAAGCAAAAGGGAAAAATTAAATATGCTGTTTAAAAATGCTCTATGTTTAATTGCCCGTTTTATATTAAATAAAATGATAGCTATAGAAAGAGCAAACATAATTATACTTAATCTCATTTATTTAGCTCCTACATAATTAATAAAATTTCCCTAATAATTTTAGAAGCTAAAGCACTTGTAATATTGGAACTATCTAAAAGTGGATTAACTTCTACTACATCAAAACCAACTAAATTAATTTTTAATTTTTTTAAGTATTTTATAAATTCGAAAAATGACAAAGGATCCATTCCTCCAGCCTCAGGTGTACCAGTTCCAGGTGCAAAGCTTGGATCAAAAGCATCTATATCCAAACTAATGTAAAAATTATAACCTTGATTTTTAAATAAATAGACAACTTCTTTTAAGATATCCCAATTTTTTATAAACATTATATTATTTTTAAATAAAAGTTTTTCTTCTTCAAAAGAAGGATTTCCCTTATAAAAATTTTTATATTCATCTTGGGAAAAACTTCTTATTCCAAATTGAATAGTAGGGATATTAAAGTCTAAAACTCTTCTAGCAAAGCAAGCATGAGAATATTTGGAATTTAAATAAATATCCCTTAAATCTGCATGAGCATCAAAATGAATTAAAACTAATTTAGTATAAACCTCTTTAATAGCCTTAACAAATCCAATGGGAGTGCTATGATCTCCCCCTATTAAAACACCTTTTTTAAAGTTATCTAGTTGCTTTTTTGAAAATTCATAAACTCTTTTAAAAAGATCTTTAGGATCTATAACATTAACTTCTATATCTTCTAAATCTACAAAGTTTTTATCTTCCAAATCTAAAAAAGTATAAGGAGAAAAAGTTTCTAAATTATAAGACATTTCCCTTATTTTTTGAGGAGCTAATCGAGTTCCCGGATAAAAACATGTAGAAGCATCATAAGGAACTCCAAATATGAAAATATCTCCTTTTTGTTTTGAAGATATAAATTTCATTTTAACCCTCTTATGTTTAAACTTTTAATAAAAAATGAGATAAGATATCAAACTAAAAAAAGCTGTTAATACAACAAAACTTCCTAAAATTTTTGTTTGGGGAATTTCACATTTTTCTAAGTGATGATGAAAAGGCGCCATTTTAAATATTCTTCTACCTTCTCCAAAAATTTTTCTTGTAAATTTAAAGTAATATCTTTGAAGGACTACAGATAAAAACTCAAAAAAGATTATAAAACCCGAAATTAAAAGAACTTTTTCCAAGGAAAAATATACAAAAGAAGCTAAAAGCAGAGCTCCTATTGCTAAACTTCCAGTATCTCCCATAAAGATCTTAGCAGGTGGGAAATTAAAAAATAAAAATGATAATAAAACCGAAATTACTACAAGATACTCGTATTTCCCTGTAAAAGCAAATAAAAGTAAAAATAAGATAATAGCTAAACTAGCCGCTAAACCATCTATACCATCTATAAAGTTAAAGGCATTTAAAAATATAATTGAGAAAATAAGGTAATAAACTAGAAAAGACAGACCAGAAAGGTTTATTTTAAAAAATACTAAATCTAAAATATGATATTTTTTTTTAAGAAGAATAACGCCTCCCAAAATAAGGCTAAAAATCACTTGTAAAATTAACTTATGTTTTTCCTTTAAACCTTCAGGATCAAAAAGTTTTTTGTAATCATCTAAAAATCCAATAAAAGCAAAGGGAATTAAGGAAAAAAGAAATATATATATTAAATTTTTATCTAAATAAGAATAGGAAATTAATAAAGCGACTAATAAAGAAATTATAAAAGCAATGCCCCCAAAATTAGATACTTTTCTGTGATGCTCTTTTGGCAAATACTCTTTTGTTTTTTTAGGGACAAAATCCTTGAGTTTATAAGCTAAAATTAAGTTAAAAAGAAATCCAAAAATACTGGAAATACAAAAACTTATCTTGCCAAACATAATATATCCTCTTTATTTTTCCCTTTGACTAATATTTGAAAAAGTAGTTTTTTGAAATATGTAATCTGTTAACCTATTTAATACATTTCCTACATAATCTATTTTTTTTCGAAGTTCAAAATTTTTAAGCTCCAAAGATAAAAGAGATAAATAAATTTCCTCAATAGCATTTTTTGATTCTTTAGCAAAATCAATATTACCTTTTATCATCTCCTCAACTGACTTTCTTAAAAGCTCACCACAAAAATCAGCTAAACCTTGAATATAACAATCTTCATCTATTTGTAAATCTTCATGAGTAGGTATTTTTTTAAATTTTAAATAAGAATATAAAATTTCTGCTTCGGCATACTCTTGAAAAGAAGTTAAAGCCATTCCTATAAACCTAGGTTCATCCTTAAGCTCATTTCTTAACCAATTTAAAAGCTCATGCATTTCCTTCCTAGCTTCCTCGGCTCTTGCCCAATCATCCCTTATCAAAGCATATATTACCTCTTTTGAACGACGATTTACTTTAATTGCAGTCTGCTTAAAAAGATCTTTTTTATCTTCTAATGCCCTAAAATGCTCTCGAAGCTTACTTATATAACTAGAATCAAGTAAAGCCATTATTATTCCTCCTAAAAATTTAAATTCTTCTTAAAAATATGAAGTATTTTACATAATTCGTAGGAAAAATTTAAGTATAAAAATCTTATTACTTAAGAAAAGAATATAAAATTAAAAATTATAGAAAAACATTAGGAAAAATAGGTTACTATAGAGGAGAGTTATTGCTTTTAATTTAGATTTCAATACCTTAAAGTTTAGCTTTCCAGATATTTTGTAATTTTGACCGTTTTAATGTATGAATTACAAGTTTAATAATAATTCCAATTGCAAACTTAACAATCATTTTAATTGCAAATTTGATAATCATTTTACTTGCAAATCTAATAATTATTACAAAAAAAATCTTAAAATTGCCCCAAACATTTCCAATACCTACTTTTTTGAATTTCAGTAAAATAAAAAAATTATTTTCTAAAGATAGATATTGAAAACTCATTGTTTTTTATCAATGCTTTTCTGAAAAAATAATTTTAGCTATAAATAGTATAATATTTTCCTTAGTATCTGCAAAAAAAATATCCTTAAAAGGAAATTTTTTATGAAAATAATAGATGCTTATAGTTTAAGTAATATTTTATCTACTTTAGAAAAAGAAGAAAAAATAAAGACTTTAAAAAAGTATGATGTTATTACTACAGCTACATTTGCAGTAATTTCTGCGGTTTCCTTTATTTTTGAACTTAAGTTTGCTCCTCCTGGCAGGTATAAATACGTTCAAGAAGCTTATATAGAAAATGATAAAGTTTTAGTAGGTCCCGCTCCAAATGAAGGTTTAGGCATTTTGGATGGAATAATTAATCGTCCTTCTTTTTTAGATAAGTTATTAAAAAAGGAAAAAGTATCAGTTTTAATAAAGGCAATAGATTATGAGAATAAGATAGATTTTATTAATTTTAAAGTATTGAAAAAAGATTTTTTATATTCTAAGCTCTTATTTACAAGAGTATGCGTAAAAAATTACATGGCTTTTGTAAGTGAAAAGAAAGAAAAAACAATTTTTTCTTATGATTATTTAGATAAAGGAGAAATTACTTTTAGTGGTTGTGGTGTTCTAAACCCCTTAGAAATTTTTAATATCAAAGAAGGAGAAAAAGTTTTTATAGCTGGAACTTGGGGACTTGTCTTAGGCCCAGGAACTCGAAGTTCTAAGGAAAAACCAAATTTAAGTGTTTTAGTAGATTTTAAAAATGTAGATAGAAAATTTTTTGGCAGTTTTAAACAAAAAAGCTCTTTAGAATTTTATGTAGGTATGGGATATAAAAAGAATTTAAAAAATTTTGATAAGAAGGAAATGGATAATATTCTAACAAAAAGTATGAAAAATATAAAACTCCCTATAGCAAAGGTTCAAGGAAGACAAGTTATAGATTTTTCCAATTATAAAGAAGCTTGGAATGGAGATTTGAAATTAAAATTTAATAAAAATCACTGTCATAACTGCTCAACCTGCCTTATAGAAGAGTATTGTCCAGCTCAAGCATTTTCAAAAGAAGAAGGTTTTTTAGATAATTGTCTTTATTGTGGAATTTGCTTAAAACTTTGCCCATTTGGAGCAATCTTAGGATGTTTAGGAAAAATTAAAAATTATAAAATTAAAATGAGACATTCTTCTTTATATAGAGCTTTAGAAATTTGTAAACTTTTAAAAGATTTTACTTATAGTTAAAGAAATTATTATTATTTTAATTATTTTTTATTATATTTATAAATTAATACTATATAAAAGGAGCAAAGAATGCCTATTCAGAGAGTAGCTATTCTTTATGGAGGGCCTTCTCCAGAGGCAGAAATATCTGAAAAATCTGCAAAAGAAGTAAAAAGTGCTTTAGATAAATTAGGATATGAAGCTTTTTTAATAGAATTTTCTCCAACATTTATACAAGATATAAAGTCGGCATTTACAGATAAAGTATTTATTTGTATGCATGGAATTCCAGGAGAAGAAGGAAGAATTCAAGGAACTTTTGAATTAATCAATATTCCCTATACTGGCTCTTCTTATGATGCTTCTTTTAAAGCTACAGATAAAGAAATTTCTAAATTAATTTTTATAGAAAATAATATTCCTACTCCAAAATATAAAATAATAAAAAATGAGGAAGATCTTTTAAGTTGGAATATATTTCCAGCTATTATAAAACCTTGTAAATTGGGATCTTCTTTGGGAGTTCAACTTATTGAAAATAAAAAAGAAATTTTTGAAATCTTTGAAAAAATAAAAGACTTAGATGAAAAATTTATTATAGAAGATTTTATAGATGGAAAAGAACT
>DQVG01000132.1 GCA_015661865.1 Desulfurobacteriaceae bacterium | reverse complement strand
TTCTTCAAAGTTAGTTTAACTTTAAACTTTTTTATATGTCTTATCAAAATTATTATATCCCTAATTTTTATCTGCTACAACAAAGCACAGTAAAATTTCCATTTTTAAATATAAATATCATAATTTCCAGCTCTTGACTTTAAAATTTGCGCAAATAAATTTACATATGAATAAAAAAATATACATATGCACAGAGGAGGCAAAATACCATTTGGACCAGGAGGATGTTTAGAAATATTTAGAGGATATGGATTTATGTCTATATATGGGATTATACCTATATTAGGGTTAATAATTTTGGTGGTCTTAATCATTATTTTATTAATTTTCTTAAAACAAAGTAATAATGAAAATCAAAAAATAAAGGATGATTTATTAAAAATAAGAAAAGACTTAGAAGAGTTAAAAGAATTAGTTAAAGAACTTAAAAAGAAGTGGGAAGAAATTGAATGATGAATCTAAAAAAACTTTGTAAAGTTTTTGAAGCTTTATCAAACCCTATGAGAGTTTGTATTTATGTTGATTTAATGGATGAACCCAAAAGTATTTATGAAATAGCAAAAAAATTTAAAGTTTCCAGACCTGTAGTTTACGCCCATCTAAAAAAATTGGAAGATGCAAATTTGGTTGAAAATGAAATGAGAATTGAAGGCGGGAGAGCTAAAAAAATTTATAAGGCATTACCTTTTAAACTTAATATAGATCCTGAAACTTTGAAAAAATACGTTAAGGAGGTACTATCATGAAGTTAAAACTTGCTTTACCAGTTCTAGCTTTAATGTCAATCTCTTTAGCTCAACCGTTTTGGTATGGAGGACCAGGTTGTTGTTGGAATTACGGTCCAAGATGTTGGAATTGGGGTCCTAGGTGCGGGTTTTGGGGTCCAAAATGTTGGTATTGGAGTCCAATGTACTGGAATGGAGGTTCTTTCTATTACTATTACTCTCCATCCTATCCTAAACAAGATAAATCCCAATCCTCCTAAGGTTATGAAAGTGTTTTCGGCGCCTCCCATTTGTAATGGGAGGCTTTTTCGCCTAAATAGTTAGATTTATCTAATCTATCAAGCTTTTTAAAAAGAATTTAGAATTTAAAATCTAAAGGTTTAGAAAAAAGTAAAAATCTTTATATCTTATTAGAAGGCAAAACATCACTTAAAATTACTCGCAATTTAAATTCGGATTGTGTGAACAATCAAATTTAGTTCTTCCGCATATTTTAGATTTATTTTTCAAACTTAAACCTAAATAAAAATTGTGATATTAGAAGGGAAATTATAAAAACAAAAATTTATGTTAGATTTTAAAATATTAATTCTCCACCTTATACTCTTCATATTTATTACAGTTCTCTTAAATGCTTAGAAAATCTTATTAAAAGTGTATTTCATGTGACAATAAGAACGTTAGCAAATATTTTTAAAAAATTTATGATAAGGTGAAAAAAGTAAAAATTTAACTAAAGTTTCTATTTTTACTATGCTCTCTTCTAGCTTCCACTTCTTATCAATATATTCTTTTTACATTTCCTATTCTTTGCTTATTATTCCAATATTTCATTTGATTTTCCATATAGAACATCTGCTACAAAATATTTATTTTCCAACTTTATATCTTTTTTTACTTTATCTGATAATTTACTTACCATTTTAGTTTCACTTCCATAGGCCTCGTTTACTTCTACTGACTAATATAACTATTACAACTACCATTACTTCCGTTTTTACATGTGAGCTTACTTTTCCCCTATTTTTCCTTTCACAATTTCTTTAAAATTTTCCCCAAAAGCTAAAATTCTTCTTTGAAGAGTTATGTAATCCTAAATAAATTTATCTTCAAAACTTTAAAAGCTAAACTCCTAAAAATTTTTCCAGCTGTCTATATGAGGCTCCAATTGCTACTTTTAAAAAGCATGCAAATATGAAAATTCCTGTAGGATAGAAAGGAGTCCCTCGTTTTTTCTTTCCATCTATTTTCATTTCTTTTTCAATTTTTTTGATAGGAAATACAAGTTTTTTAATTCTTTTTCCTCTGATATTTTCATAACCTGGAAAACCTTTGAATTTCTTTTACTTATAATTACACTATTTCTTTGTCTCCTTTGACTTTATCTTTCGCAACACTTTCTTAAATTCTTGACATAAATACAATATACTTTATAATTGAAGTTAGGGTATCCTAACTCCAATTATTAAAGGAGGTAAGAATGAAAACTTTAGATCTAATACCCTCCGGGACAGAGGTAATAGTAAAAGACATTCAAGCTGGATGTGGTTTAAAATCAAGGCTTTATGGACTTGGTATTTTCCCAGGTGAGAAAATAAAAGTCATTAAAAATGATCAAGGACCTATTCTTCTTAAAGTGGGTAATACCAAATTAGCTATAGGAAGGGGAGAAGCAAGAAAAATCTTCGTGGAGGTAGTTTAAATGATTAAAGTCGCTGTTGTAGGAACTCCAAATGTTGGAAAAACAGCCATAATTAATTACCTAACAAATAGTAATCTTAAAATAGGAAACTGGCCCGGGGTAACTGTAGAAAAAATAGAAGCCTTTTTAAAATATAAGAATCAAG
>DQVG01000140.1 GCA_015661865.1 Desulfurobacteriaceae bacterium | reverse complement strand
AAGAAGTTAAAAAACTTTTAAATAAATACCCTCAAACTCAAGAGATAAGAAAAAAATGGCTTAATCAAGTTCAAAAGTGGAAAGAGATGTATCCATTTTATTATGAACCTTCAGATAGAGTTATTAAGCCTCAGTATGTAGTTGAAAAATTATCCGAGCTTACAAATGGGGAAGCTATTGTTACAACAGAAGTTGGTCAAAATCAAATGTGGGCGGCTCAATTTTATAAAGTTAAAAAGCCCAGACAATTTTTATCTTCTGGAGGCTTAGGGGCTATGGGGTATGGCTTTCCAGCTGCTATAGGAGCTCAAATAGCTAAACCTGAAGCAACAGTTATAGATATTGCTGGAGATGGTTCTATTCAAATGAACATTCAAGAACTTGCGACAGCTACTCAATACAATTTACCTATAAAAATAGCAATATTAAATAATGGATTTTTAGGCATGGTAAGACAATGGCAAGGTATGTTTTATGATAAGAATTATTCAAGTGTATGTTTAAGCGTTCAGCCAGATTTTGTAAAACTTGCTGAAAGCTATGGAGCTGTAGGTCTTAGAGCAGAAAAACCTGATGAAGTAGAAGATGTGATAAAAGAAGCTCTTTCTATCAAAGATAAACCTGTAGTTATGGATTTTATTTGCGATAGAGAAGAAGATGTTCTTCCATTTGTGCCCCCAGGTATGGCTTTAAAAGATATGGTTCTTCCTAAGTATAAATCTAAAAAGAAAGCTAAAAGAAAAGCGGTTTGATTTTAAGGGGGAGTATTATGGAAAAAACTTGTTATAAAAAACATATTATTACCGTCTTAGTTGAAAATAAACCTGGAGCATTAGCTCGAATAGTAGAGCTTTTTACATCTCGGGGATACAATATAGAAAGTTTAAATGTAGGGGAAACTGAAGATAAAACTCTTTCCCGACTTACCCTGGTGGTATGTGGAGATGAAAATGTAATTGAACAAATTGTCAAACAACTTAGAAAGCTTATAGATGTTGTAAAGGTAAGAGATTTAACTGAAAAACCTTGTTTAGATAGAGAGCTTTTAATTGTAAGAGTAAATGTAAATACACAGGAAAAAAAGGAAGAAGCAAAAAGACTTTCCGAAATATTTGGAGCTCACATAGTGGATGTTTCTCATGATGAGTATACCTTGGAGCTAACAGGAGATGAAGCTCAGCTTGATGCTTTTATTGAGCTCATTAAACCTTTGGGTATCGTTGAAATGGCTAGAACAGGGAGAGTAGCTATGATTAGAAGTTTACATGGTAAAACTTTTGATTAAAAATAAAAAGTTCCCCCTTTCAAAAGGGGGATTTTTTAATGGGTGGAGCAAGCTAAACATAAATCAAAAGGTCGAGAAACTATTTCTAATTTTAAAAGCTCCTCTTTTTTAATTTCATTAATACTTTTATTTTCAAAAAAGAATTTTGCTCCCCTTTTTACAGCTATTTGAATAGCTGCATTATTTATAGTAGTTGGAACAATCATATTTGCATTTGTAACAAAACCATTTTCATCTGTTTGATAATGATGAATTAAGGTACCTCTAGGTGCTTCTAAAATACCTATCCCTTCTTGAGTTATCTCGTTTTTGGGGGCACAAATATCTTTATTTGTCAAATCATTTTTAGATACTATTTCATAAATAAGTTCAGCTTGATTTAAAATTTCAATTGCTCGGGCTAAATGGTAAGTAAAAATATTGTGAATTATTCTTTTTCCAAAATATTCTAAAAGTTTTTCCTGAAATCTTCTAGCTAAGAAAGTAGAGTAATAACCCATATTAAATCTTGCTAAAGGACCCGTTGCTATTAAAGAAGTTCCTTTACCATCTAAAAAACCTTTCCAGCCTAATTTTTTAAAATAAGGAAACTTAGCATAACTCCATGAAAATACCTTTTCTTCAATGTAATTTAAATACTCCTTACCTTTAAATTGAGCTAAGATATTTCCTTCCATATCCATAATAGTTTGAGAACCATCGTAATAAGCTATATTTCCTTTTTCATCTAAAGTAGCTAAATAGTTAGTTTTTATTTCAAAATCTTTAGAATTTAAAAATTTTAGAAATATTTCATTTTTTAAAAGAATATTTTCTATAATATCTACCATTAATTTTCCAAGTTCAATACAATCTTTAGATAATCTTAAAATTTCTTCCTGCTCTTCTTTTTTTAATACCTTTCCCCAACCTCCGGGAATAGCTCCGGCAGGATGAACAGGTTTTCCTCCAATAATCTCAACTATTTTTACCGCAGAAAATCTTTTTTCTAAAATTGTTTTTAGAACATCTTCTCCTAAAACTTTTATAAGTCCTATTAAATTCTTTTCTTTTTTAGGAGCATCATATAAAAGAAAATCTACAAGGCCAAAAGCAACAAATATAGTTGTATGATCTTCAATATGATTAGCAAGAAGTATTAATTCCCTTAAAAGTTTAGCAGTTTTTGGAAGTTTTTTTACTCCAAAAATCTGGTCTACAGCCTTTAAAGAAGCATTAAAATGAACAGTTCTACAAACTCCACAAATTGTACTGGCAACTCTAGGAACTTCTTCTATAGGTAATTTTTCCACAAGCTTTTCATAACCTAAAAATTCACTTACTTGCATATAAGCATCTTTAAGCTTTCCATTATCATCAAATATTAAGCTAATTTTTCCATGACCTTCTAACCTAGACAAAGGCTCTATTTCCAATTT
>DQVG01000097.1 GCA_015661865.1 Desulfurobacteriaceae bacterium | reverse complement strand
TTTTTCTTTTAAAAGTTTATTGTATAAATTAAAAGCTTCTTTTAATTTATCTTCTAAATCTTCATAAGAAATGCTTTCATTTTTTATCTTTGAAAAAATATTTCTCAAGTAAGAAGGGGAGTATTTATCTTTATCTAAATTTAACTCCTTTATTACTTTTTCTAAAAGACGTTTTGAATCATTTTCATCATAAATTTCAAAATAACGTGAATAACCTAAAGCAGAAATATGACGACGCAAAATTTTTACACAAAAAGAATGAAATGTAGATGCCCAAATTGGAGTTTCTTTCCCTAAAAGATATGCTATTCTTTCTTTTAATTCTCTAGCAGCTTTATTTGTAAAGGTAATTGCTAAAATTCTAGAGGGATCAAAGCCCAAATATTTGGTTGCATAAGCAATTTTATATGTTATTACTCTAGTTTTACCACTTCCCGCTCCTGCAAGTACCAAAAGAGGAGTTTCAAAGTATTTTACAGCTTCTTTTTGTTCTTTATTTAAATCCTTTAAAAACTCTATCATATTCCTTTACAATTACTTTTTTCATAAGATTTTTTTCTTTCCAATCTATTTAAAGCATTTAAAAATGCTAAAGCACTAGCTTTTACAATATCTTGGTCTTGACCTCGGGAAGATACTTTTATTCCGTCTTTTTCTAAAGTTACATAAACTTCGGCTTGAGCATCTGTTCCAGCAGTTAGAGCCCTTATTTTAAAATCTAATAGCTTTATATCTTTTAAATTTAAAGCTTCCTTTATCGCATTGTAAGTGGCATCTACCGGACCGTTTCCAACAGAAAGTCCCAGCTTTTCTTCTTTATTAGTCTTTATTTTTATAGTAGCCGTAGGAATAGTAGTTCCTCCACTTATAACTTGATGAGAGATAAGTTCGTACTTGGGCTTGTGTTTTTCTCCTAATAAGTTTTCTATTAAAGTTTCAACATCTATATCGTATATTTCTTTTTTTGCAGAAGCAAGCTCTTTAAATTTAAGAAAGGCTTTCTCTAACTCCTCTTTCGATAAATTAAAGCCTAACTCTTTTAATTTTTTCTCAAAAGCATGTCTTCCAGAGTGCTTTCCTAAAATAATTTTACTTTCCTTTCTTCCTACAGTTTCAGGTTTCATAATTTCATAAGTTAAAGGATTTGATAAAACTCCATGTTGATGAATTCCACTTTCATGAGCAAAGGCATTATCTCCTACTATAGGTTTTGTCTTAGCTACCATTATTCCCGTAAGTCTACTTACAAGTTGAGAGGTTCTATAAATTTGGGTAGTATCTATATCTGTATAAACTGGAAAGCTGTCTTTTCTAACATATATAGCCATTGCAATTTCTTCTAAAGAGGCATTTCCTGCCCTTTCTCCAATTCCGTTGATAGTGCACTCTACTTGCCTAGCCCCAGCCTTTACGGCCATCAAAGAGTTAGCTACCGCAAGTCCTAAGTCATTATGACAATGAACGGAGATAATTGCTTTATTTTTTATTCTCTCTTTTATAGTTTTTATAAGCTCATAAAATTCATCTGGCAAAGCATAACCTACCGTATCAGGGACATTAATAACATCCGCCCCAGCTTCTACAACAGCTTCAAAAACATCTAAAAGGTAGTTTATTTCACTTCTAGAAGCATCTTCAGCAGAAAATTCAACTATGGCTTTTCCTTCACTTATTTCCTTTGCAAACTTTACAGCCCAAATAGCTTTTTTTAAAGCTTCATTTCTAGAAATTTTTAATTTGTATTTAAGATGGATGTCTGAGGTTGCAATAAAAGTATGAATTCTAGGTTTTTTAGCTTCTTTTAAAGCATCCCAAGCTACTTTTATATCTTCTTCTTTAGCTCTAGCTAAAGAACAAACTTGAGCCTTCTTTATTTCTTTTGCTATCATAGAAATAGCTTTAAAGTCGGCTGGGGAAGATATTGCAAACCCAGCTTCTATTATATCTACTCCTAGTTTTTCAAGTTGTTTGGCAATAGCTAGCTTCTCTTCGGGAGTTAAATTTACTCCAGGAGTTTGCTCTCCATCTCTTAAAGTAGTATCAAATATATATAGTTTTTCTTTTTTATTTTCGCTCATGATTTTATTTTCTTTCATGAGATATCCCCTCTGATAACTGGATGTTATTTATAAATAAAATTTAAACTAATTGAGAAAAATTTTCAAGAGATAATATATATCATTTTATAAGGATTTTAACATCAGGAAGCTTTAAGATGCTTTAAATAAGTATTTAAAATCTATATATAGTTTGTATTTTTTAGCTTACAATCATATTTTAGATATTTTAGCTTATATTATACCTAAACTTTTCATCTAAAAAAGAAACTTTAAGTTTTTCGGCCTTTATGAGCTCTACTTCTTCTATTGAAAATAAAGAACTTCCAGAACCACTTAGGGTAAATTTGGAAAAGTTAGAGCTTATATTTCGTAAATAATTTATAGAAGGTAGATTTACTTTTTCAAAAGTATTAAAAAATAAACTTTTATCGTGTTTTCTTGGAAAATTTTCTTTTAGTAATTTATAAATATTTAAAGCCCTATTTTCAGGTAAATTCTCATATTCTTTAACAACTTTATAGGCTTCTTTAGTAGAAATTTTTATATCTGGAAGGTATATATATATGTCTCCTTTTAAAGGAGACAGAGGGTAAACCTTTTCCCCCCTTCCTGTAACTAAAGCACAAGTTGCTTTATAGAAAAATAAAGTATCTGAGCCTACTTTTAAAAGAATTTTTTCTATATTATTTTCTGATAAAGGTTTACCAAAATATTCATTTAAAAACTTTAAAAATATTGCCGCATTTGAACTTCCTCCTCCAAGACCTTTAAAAGGGGGAATATTTTTATAAAGTTTAATTGCAAAATTTACTTTTTTATGGGTTTTCTTTTCAAAAAGGTATTTAACTTTATAAATTAAATTTTCCTCGTTTGCAGGAATATCTTTAAAGTATTTTCCAAAAATTTTGATACTAAAATCTTGAGCTTCTTTTATTTCAAAAATATCAAATAAATTAATAGCATGAAATAAAGATACTAAATTGTGATATCCATCTTCTCTTTTTCCGGTGATAGCTAAAAATAAATTTACTTTTGCTGGAGATAAAAGCATATACATTTTTATACTTTAAATTTTTTCTTTTTTAGGTGAAAAAATTTTAGAGATTAAAAATCTTAAAAACTTTTCTTATGAAATTTTAAAATAGATTGTATTAAAGTATTTAGATAATTTTGTTTTTAAGTTAAACCCAAATATGCTTCTAAAATCTTGGGGTCTTTTTCAAGTTTTTCTGCATTTCCTTCATCTATTATTTTACCGTTTTCTAAAATATAACCGTAATCTGCGATACTTAATGCTAGATGAACATTTTGCTCTACAAGTAATATAGTTATACCTTCTTCTTTAAGTTTTTTTATTATTTCAAAAATAGATAATACTAATTTAGGAGCTAATCCCAAAGAAGGTTCATCTAATATAAGAAGTTTTGGACAAGCCATTAAACCTCTACCGATAGCAAGCATTTGCTGCTCACCACCAGATAAAGTTCCGGCTTTTTGATAAATTCTTTCTTTTAAACGAGGGAAAAGTTTAAACACATGTTCTAAATTTTTTTTAGCAAGTTTTCTCGCTTTGGGAGTATAAGCTCCTATTTCTAAATTTTCCAAGACAGTTAGGTCTGGAAAAATCATTCTACCTTCTGGTACCAAAACTAAACCTCTTTCTACTCTTTTATAAGGAGGAAGTTTTGTTATATTTTCTCCTTCAAAGTAAATTTCTCCGTTCACTTTATCTAAAAGACCCATAATGGATTTTAAAGTCGTGGTTTTTCCAGCTCCATTAGGTCCTAAAATAGTA
>DQVG01000141.1 GCA_015661865.1 Desulfurobacteriaceae bacterium | reverse complement strand
CTTCCGGAGTAGATTTTGTTAGATAAGGGGTTTCTATTTCAATAAAACCTTCCTCAAAAAGAATATCTCTAACAAGCTTACCTACCTGAGATCTTACCATTAAATTTCGTTGCATTCGGGGACGACGAAGATCTAAAAATCTGTAAGAAAGACGAGTATCTTCTCCAATATTAATATCATCTTCTATCGGAAATGGTATAGGTTCAGATTTATTAAGAAGTTTTAATTCCTTTACATAAACTTCTATATTTCCAGTTTTTAAATTTGGATTTTCTGTTCCTTCTGGTCTTCTTCTAACTATACCTCTTACAGCTATCACATCTTCGCTATGTAACTTTTTAGCTATTTCAAAGGCTTCTTTTAATTTATCTTCTAAATTTTCTTCCTTTTTTTCATCTTGAGCAGTTTTAAAATATTCATCCAAATTTTGAGCTACTACAATTTGAATTTTTCCAGTTCTATCTCTTAAATCCATAAAAATTAAACCACCATGATCTCTAACTTTATGACACCACCCACATAATCTAACTTCTTTTCCTATATCATCTTCTGTTAAATTTGCACAATAATGAGTTCTTTTAAAACCTTCAAGAAGTTTAAGCATTTAAAGCCCCCTTATAAAATAAAAAATCCTAACAAGCTATTTTTATTAAAAATTCCGAATAATTATACATAAATTTGGAAAAACTAAGGTTAACTCAAAATGTAGTTATAAAGAAAACTTTTCTTTATATTATAATATTTATCTAATTTTTATGCCTTTTAAAAATACCTCATAAACTATTCAATATACTTTTAAACACTTTAAAAATTAAACTTCAAAGGGGGTCTATATAAATGCCAAGCTTACAAAACTTACTTAAGGGATCTTGTGGAGTTGGATTTATTGCAGATATCAATGGAAAGGAAAGCAGAAAAGTAGTTAATTTAGGTTTAGAAAGTGTTGCAAATTTAACTCATAGAGGAGCTGCTTTAGGAGATGGGAAAACTGGAGATGGTTCTGGAATTTTAACTAAAATTCCTAAAAAGTTTTTTGAAAGAGTTTTAGAGGAAAATAATATTAATATTCATATAGATAACTTAGCTATTGGAGTTTTATTTATCCCTCCGGATAAAGAAGAGGAATATAAAGAAAAAATAAAAGATATTTTAAAAAAGCATAAGATAAATACATACTTTTTTAGAGAAGTTCCAATAGATAAAGAAGCTCTAGGAGAAATTGCATTAAAATCTTTACCAAAAATATCCCATCTTCTTATGGATATATCTAACCTTGAAAAACCTTTTATAGAGCTTTACAAAATAAGAAAAGAAATAGAAAGAAATTTAAAAGATATTTATATATGCTCATTTTCCCCTGAATTAATATGTTATAAAGGTCTTTTTTTAGCTCCTCAATTATCAAAATTTTATCTAGATTTACAAGATAAAGACTTTGTATCTCCTTTTGCTATTTTTCATCAAAGATACGCTACAAATACTTTACCGGATTGGGCTTTAGCTCAACCTTTAAGATATATGGCTCATAACGGGGAAATAAATACTATTACTGGAAATAGAAATTGGATGAAAGTTTTGGAAAATATATTAGAGTCCCGGGATTTAAAACCTGAAGATATAAAACCCTTAGTTTTAGATAATGAATCTGATTCGGCATCTTTAGATAAAGTTTATGAACTCCTTTTATTAGTTGGATATGAACCTGAAGAAGCAATTACTATGTTAGTACCTCCCGCTAAAGATAGCAATCCTTTTTATAAAAATGATAGAGATATAAATGCATATTTGGAGTATAAAAGTATTCAAATGAAACCTTGGGATGGACCGGCTGCTTTAGCTTTGGTTAATTTAGATGGAAGTAAAATAGTTGGAAAGTTAGATAGAAATGGTCTAAGGCCAGCTAGATATTTAATAACAAAAGATGGTCTTATTATTTTTGGTTCAGAAGTAGGAATGTGCAATATAGATGAAAGTCAAATAATTGAAAGAGGAAAACTTTATCCTGGGGGAATTTTTTTAATAGATCTTAAAAATAACAAAATAGAAAAGGACTTTGAAATATTAAAAAGATTATCTACAAAAAAACCTTATTATGAGTGGATAAAAAAATATCATTATGATCTTAATTACTTTGAAAAACCTAAACTTGAAAAGAGGGAGATTTCATGGGAAAATTTAGTTTTTAAACTTAATTTATTTGGATATTCAAAAGAAGATTTAGATTTTTTTGTAAAAGAACCTGCATTTAAAGCTAAGGAACCTATATATTCTACGGGGGATGACACTCCTATTCCTATTTTATCTAAAAGACCGGTATCTTTCTTTAGATACTTTAGACAAAGATTTGCTCAAGTTACAAATCCTCCTATAGATTCCATTCGGGAAAGAAATATTATGGACCTTTCTATGAATTTAGGAAAAAAAGTTAATTTTTTAAAAGAAGAACCTTATCATGCCCATAGACTTAAGATATCATCTCCTATTTTAAAAGAAGAAGATCTTTTAGCTATAAAGTCTCAAGACGTTTTTAAGGTAAAAGAAATAAAAATATATTTTAAAGAAAATGAAAGTTTAAAAAAAGGAATTGATAGATTATTAAATGAAGTAAAACAGGCTGTAAAGGAAAATAATGAAATTATTATAATATCTGATAGGAACTTAAAAGAAGATGAATTACCTATCCCAACTTTACTAGCTGTTGGAGCAATTTATTCTAAATTAAAAGATTTAACTTCTAAATTTTCTCTTGTAGTAGATACTTTTGAAGTAAAAAATACTCATGAAGTAGCTTGTTTAATTTCTTATGGGGCAAGTGCAGTTTGTCCTCATGGACTTTGGGCTATTTTAGATGCTTGGAAAAGTGGAAAATTAAAGGATTTGCCACATACTAATTTAGATTATAACACCTTAGTTTCCAATGTTAAAAAAGCTTTAGAAGATGGAATTTTAAAAATCATAGCTAAAATGGGAATATCTCCTCTTCGATCCTATCAAAGAGCTCAAATCTTTGAAGTTGTTGGCCTTTCTAAAAAGCTAACTGAGGAGTTTTTCCCAAATACTTTTAATACAATTGGAGGAGCTACCTTAGAAGATATTGAAAAAGATATCCGAAGAAGATATCAAATAGCTCAAGAAAGTGATGATATTTTACCTTCTGGAGAATATAATTATCTTCCAATAGAAAATGCAGAATATCATGCCTTTAATCCTAAGATAATAAGAGCTCTTCACAAGGCTATAAAAACAAAAGATTATAATCAATATAAAGTCTATAGAGACTTGGCTAATTCTCGACCTAGTTTCATTAGGCATTTATTAAAAATTGAAAGTGATAGAAAGCCTATTTCCATAGAAGAAGTTGAGAGCGTAGAAAGTATTGTTAAAAGATTTGTAATAGCTGGTATGTCATGTGGAGCTTTATCTGCTCCAGCTCATGAAGATATTGCCGAGGCTATGAACAGACTTCAAGCTAAATCCTGTTCGGGAGAAGGTGGAGAAGATCCTGCAAGATATGAAACTATAAAAAATAGTAAAATTAAACAAGTTGCATCTGGTAGATTTGGAGTAG
>DQVG01000078.1 GCA_015661865.1 Desulfurobacteriaceae bacterium | reverse complement strand
TTTAAAATTTCATTAAAATTATTGTTAATTAAATTTTCAATTTCAGTAATTTTACTCTCTGCTTTTAGAATTTTCTTCTTTGAATTATTAACCTCAATTTGTAGATTTTTAAGAAGATTTGAGTTACTTTCAAGTTTGCGATTTATATTTGATATTTTTAGAGAATTTATATAAACTTTATTATCTATATTATTTACTTTTGAGTTTAATTTCTCAATTTGCGAAGATAATTTCGCCAAGTTTTCGGATAATTTTTGAATTTTTATTTTATAAGATTGATAAATAGTATTTAAAGCATTTCTTACATCATTTAAATTTTTTTCTAGCTCTACTAACTTTTCCTTACTTTCTTCTATATTCTTCTTATGATCTACTTTTTTTGGATTTGTATCTATAGTTTCTACCTTACAACCTGATATAAAGAAATTTATAATCAAAATAGGTAATAAGATATTTCTTACCATAATTCACCTTATAACTATTTAAATATTTTCCAAATTATAACATAAGTTACTAGTAATTAAATTTTTGATACTTTGTTACATAAAAATATCTTACATTTTTACTTTTAAATTTAAGGTTATATAATAAAATATTCCTATTAACTAGGTCCGGAGGAAAATAATGGAAAGAAGTAATATTTTATTAGTTTTCCTAATTTTTAACTTTTTTTTTCTTAGTGGATGTAAATATTTTTTAAAATCTTCTCCAAAAGTTCAATCAGAAGTGAAAAAAGATACTTATAACAATAATAAAATAGATTTGGAAACATTAAACAAAAAAATAGTTTTATTGGAATATAAACTAGAGCAAGTTTATCAAAGTATTAATAAATTGAAGGAAAAACACAGTAAAGATATTAGACATGTTCATTCGCAAATAAAAGCTTTAAAAGAAGATCAAGATGCAATATCTAAAAGTCTGGATAGTATATCATCTCAAATAGATAATATAGAAAAAAGACTTTCTATATTAGAAAAAAGAGTAAAGTACTTGGAAAATTCCTATTTTCAGTTAGTTAAAACCTCAAAAAAATTAAATCAAGAAAATCAAAAGATAAAATATCTTTTTCGTAGAAATTTTAAGGAAATTCAAAGGGAAATAGCTTATTTAAAAGCAAATTTAAATAAAATAAAAAAAGCTATAAGGAAAATTCCAACAATTAAAATAGAAGAAATAAAGCCTACAAAATAGGGAGTATTCTTTGAAAACATTAGAAGAGATAAAAAATGAAATAAGAAAACATAGAAATAATTTTAATGAAAACATTTTAGAAAAAGCTTATTACTTTGCCCAAAAAAAGCATGAAGGCCAAGTTAGAAAAAGTGGAGAACCTTTTTTTAGCCATCCTACAGAAGTAGCTTTTATTTTAGCTCAAAAGAAAATGGATACAGAAACTATAGCTGCAGGTCTTTTACATGACGTTCTAGAAGATACAGATACTACTTATGAAGAGTTAGAAAAAGAATTTGGGAAAGAAATAGCTTTTTTAGTAGAAGGTGTTACTAAATTACATAAATATCATTTTAAAAGTAAAGAAGAACATAAAGCTGAAAGCTTTAGAAAGATGCTCCTATCTATGGCAAAAGATATTAGGGTTTTAATTATAAAGCTTGCTGATAGACTTCACAATATGCGCACCTTAGAATATATGAAAAAAGAAAAACAAAAAGAAATTGCTTATGAAACCTTAAATATATACGCTCCTTTAGCTGGAAGACTTGGTATGTATGGTATAAAAAATGAGTTAGAAGATTTATCTTTAAAATACATCAATCCAAAAATCTATGAAAAAATAAAAAAATTAAGAGAAGAGAAAATAAAAAAAGTCTTACCTTATTTCCAACAGATAATAGAGAAGGTAAAAAAAGAATTAGAGAAAAACAATATACCTGCAGAGATTACTTGGAGATTTAAACATATATATGGAATCTATAGAAAAATGATATTAAGAAATATACCCTTTGAAGAAGTTTACGATGTTATAGGAATAAGAATAATAACAGATACTGTTACAAATTGTTATGTTAGTTTGGGAATAGTACACTCCCTTTTTCCGCCTATTCCAGGTAGATTAAAAGATTATATAGCTAATCCAAAAAATAATTTATATCAGTCTTTGCACACTACCGTTTTAGGTCCAAAAGGACAATTTATAGAATTCCAAATTCGAACTCATAAAATGCACGAAGTTGCAGAAAATGGGATTGCAGCTCACTGGATTTATAAAGAAAAAAGCAAAACCGATAAAGAAGAGCTTCAAAGATTTAATTGGCTTAGAGATCTTTTGAATCTTATAAAGGAAGAAAAAAATCCTAAAGAAATTTTTTCTCATATTCAATCAAATATATTTGATGATGTAGTTTATGTTTTCACCCCTAAAGGAGATGTAATAGAACTTCCATATGGGGCTACGGCTTTAGATTTTGCTTTTGCCATTCATACCGAATTAGGATTAAAATGTAAAGGAGTAAAAGTAAATGGAAAGATAGTTCCATTAAACTTTATACTTTCTTCCGGGGATAAGGTTCAGGTTATAAAAGATAAAAACTATAAAGTAAATGCAAGTTGGCTTAGAATTGTAAAAACTTCAAAAGCTCGCCAGGCTATTAGAAGCTTTTTGAGAAAGCAACAAGCCGAAAAAGCTATTGAATTTGCTAAAAAACTTTTAGAAAAACATCTGAGTTATCATAAATTAAGTTTATCTGACTTTGATAAAGAAACTTTAGAAAAAATAGCTAAAAGCTTGGGATATGCCAAATTTGACAGTTTACTTTTAGATTTAGGATTAAATAGAATATCTTTAGAGAAAATCTTAAATGAATTTTTACCTCAAGAAAAGAAAATTGAAAAAAAATCAAAAGATTTTTTAAAAGGACAATCCAAATTAGAAGTAGAGGAAATTGATAATATAGTTGTTAAATTTTCCAAATGTTGTTATGTCCTACCAGGAGATGATATTGTAGGTTTAGTAAAAACAGGCAAAGCTATATTTTTACATTTTAAAGATTGTCCTATAGTAAAACAAATGGAGGAAAAAGATCCAAATAGAATAATTAAAGTAAATTTAAAACCGAGTAATAGAAAATTTAGAGCAGTTATAAGAGTTTTTGGAGTAGATAGACCTGGCCTTTTAGCAGATATAACAAATAAAATGTCAAAAAAAGGTATAAATATTCTTATGTCTATGACAAAAACAAAATTAGGAAGTGCTGTTTTGGATTTTATAGTAGAAGTAAAAAATAAAGAAGAGGTAAATAATTTAATATCATCTTTAACTTCGGTTGAAGGAGTAAAAAATGTAAAAAGAATACGCAGGTATTTTGTTCATGTATAAAAAATTAAAAAAATTATATAAACTTCCTTTTATTTCTCTATTAACTATATTTTTTATAGTTAGTTATTTGATTTTTTTTGAATATCAAAATAATTCTATAAAAAAACACAAAAAATTTTCAAACCTTAGAATTCTTACGCTAAACAATTCTTTAAATGAAAAGAAGGAAAAAATAGAGCATTTAAAAGTAGAATATCATAAGTTAAAAGAGCATTTAGAAAAAAGTATTACTCCCTACTCTTTAAAGAAAGCTTTTAAGATTTTATTTTCAGATAAAAATATTTTAATTTTAAACTATAAATATAAAACTTTAAAAACTAAATCTTTATATAAAATAGTTAGACTTAAATTAAGTTTTTTAACAAACTATAATAA
>DQVG01000125.1 GCA_015661865.1 Desulfurobacteriaceae bacterium | reverse complement strand
TATTCTTTTTACCTTACCCATAAGTAAAAAAAATATTCCAAAAAAAGATTTTATAGGTCACACCGAATATTTTGGCAAAAAGTTTTCTACTGAACCTATAATGCTTATGGGAAATAAAAAATTTCTTTTTGCATTTTTTACAACTCATCTGCCTTTAAAAGAGGTTCCTAATTTTATAAAGAAAGATCGTATAGTAGCTTTTTTAAAAAGTCTTATAAATAATTTTCCTAATATAAAAAAAATTGGAGTTTTTGCTTTTAATCCTCATGCTGGAGAAAATGGAAAATTAGGAGAAGAGGAAATTAAAGAAATTTTACCAGCTATAAAAGAAATAAAAAAGGAGTTTGAACATATTGATGTATTTTTAAAACCTGCAGATACTATATTTTTTGAAAAAGCAGATTTATATGTAAATATGTATCATGATCAAGCATTAATAGTTTTAAAGTTAACAGATAAAAAAAGTATTTTTAATTTTACCTTAAATTTACCTTTTTTAAGAATTTCTCCTGGACACGGAACTGCCTACGATATTGCTGGGAAGGGAATTTGTGAGGTGGATGCTAGTTTAGAAGCCTTAAAATTAATAAAAAAGGGGAGATCTAACGCGTGATCTCCCCAGTAGTATATCTTAATTTACTTGTTATAGGCTTTAGTAACCCACTATAAACCTTTTCCGTTTTGGGAGGTAAGCCAACTAATCCCAAATTTATTCTTCCTGTGAGCCTTAAATCTACTCTTCTCATGACTTACCTCCCTTAAACATTTTATTTATCTATTATTAAATATAAGAGCTATTTAAAAGTAGTCAAGTAAATTTGTGATTGTTACTTTTAAAAACTTATTTATTTTTTTATTTTAATTTTCCATAGCTTAAAAAGTATTTTATTTATGATATAGCAAGGGAATTAATTTAAAAGTTATAGTTATATAATTGAAAAACTTTGCAAAAATTTTAATATTTTTAAAAAGGTAGATTTGGATCTGGATTTTGCTTAAAATTAATATATCAATAATTAAATTAATTTAGAAAATACTATCTAATTTCCTACCAAAATATCAAAAGAGATTTTAAAAGGAGGATGCTATGTTAGGAAAACTAGTCTTTTTATTTGAAAAAAATAAAAAGTCTTTTTTATATAAAGATTTAAATAAAAATGGTGTTCTTGATAAGTACCTGGAAGCCAATAATTTTAAATGGAAACCTGGGGAAATTATTGTTGTCCCTTATTATGACTTTGAAAAAGAACATTTTGATGAAGGTTTTGGATTTGTAGTAGTAGGAGCAGTAAAGGAAAATTTTGCTCCAGAGGATATAAGGACTTTAGTAGCAAAAGCTGCAAAGGCTCTAAAAGATAAAGTGGAAACTTTGGAAGTAGAAAGATTTTCAGATTCAAAGGATTTTATAGAACCTGCATTTGAAGGGTTTTATATTGGAACTTATACTTTTGATAAATACAAATCTCAAAAAGAAAGTAAAAATAAACTTACTCATTTAGATTTAATAAAGCCAGAGCAATCTAAACAAGTAATTTTTGAATCTCCCAAAATAGTAAAGGCAGTAATTTCAGGTCAGAATTATACTCGAGATCTTGTAAATACTCCTCCAAATGAATTTATTCCTGAAAGCTTTATAGAGGAAGCTAATAAATTAAAAGATAATTATGGATTTGAGCTTAAGGTTTTAAAGGGAGAAAAATTAAAAGAAGAAGGTTTTATTGGAATATACTCAGTAGGAAAGGGTTCAAAAAATCCTCCTGCATTTATTCATTTAATTTATAAAGGAAAAAATCCTAAAAAAAAGATAGCCTTAGTAGGTAAAGGGCTTACTTTTGACGCCGGGGGACTAGATATAAAACCTGCCAGCTATATGAGAAATATGAAATTAGATAAAGCTGGAGCTGCATCTGTTTTAGGAATTATGAAAGCAATTGGAGAATATAAACCTGAAGATTTAGAAGTTCATGCATTTATAGGTGCTGCAGAAAATTTACCTTCGGCAAGTGCCTATAAACCCGATGATATTCTAAGGTACAAAAATGGAAAAACTGTTGAAATAGATAATACAGATGCAGAAGGAAGACTAGTTTTAGCGGATTGCTTAATAGAAGCTAGTAAAGTTAATCCAGATCTTATTATAAATATGGCTACTTTAACCGGAGCTTGTATGGTAGCTCTTGGAAGATCTACTTTTGGAGTTTTTTCAAATGACGAAAATATATCTAAAGAATTTATTGAAGTTGCGAAATGGTGCGGAGAAAAGGCATGGCTTTTACCTTTAGATGAAGATTTAAAAGAAGAATTAAAATCTCAAGTAGCAGATCTTAAAAATTGTGGAGGTAGATACGGAGGAGCTATAACCGCAGCTCTTTTCTTAAAAGAGTTTGTTGATTTTGAAAAAGTAAAGTATTTTATTCATTTAGATATCGCTGGACCAGCCTTTTTTGAAAAACCATTTAAATATTATTCTTACGGAGCTAGTGGTATTCCAGTAAGAAGTGTATTTAGATATATTGTTGAAAAATTTGAAAAAGAAGAAATAGAAGAGTACATTGATTAAAAGGGGGAATATTATTATGCCTAAAATGACTGGAGCAGAAATATTTATTAGAGCTTTAGAGTTAGAAGGAGTTGAACATATATTTGGATATCCCGGTGGAGCAGTTTTAGATATTTATGATAAATTAAAGTTTTCTAATATAGATCATATCTTAGTAAGACATGAACAAGCTGCAGCTATAGCTGCAGATGCATATGCTCGAGTAACCGGTAAAGTAGGAGTTTGCTTGGCAACTTCGGGACCTGGAGCTACTAATTTAGTAACAGGTTTAGCTATTGCTCATATGGATTCTATTCCCGTGGTAGCTTTTACAGGTCAAGTTCCTACTTATATGATTGGAAATGATGCTTTTCAAGAGGTTGATACAGTAGGTATTACCCGACCAATTAGTAAATATAATTTTTTAGTAAAAAAAGTAGATGAACTAGCAGACACTATAAAAAAAGCTTTTTACTTAGCTAAAACTGGAAGACCTGGAGTTGTTGTAGTAGATCTTCCAAAGGATGTAATAAG
>DQVG01000002.1 GCA_015661865.1 Desulfurobacteriaceae bacterium | reverse complement strand
TCTGATATTTCTAAATACTATAAACTTAGATTTTTATCAAATTTCAATACTAAATATAATATTAAGCTATCTTATGATTTAAATAATAATAAATTAGTTGCCAATCTATTTACTAAACCCTTTAACTTTACCTTAAATACTTTATATATAAAATCTTTAGTAGCTTATTATAAAGATATTTTAAATATAAAAGTTAATCCGATTTCTGCATATTTTAATATTAATACTTCAAAAAAACCTTATATTTTAAATAGCTTTAAGCTTAACTTAAATGCTTCTATTAGCTCCCAAAATAATATATTTAAAAAGGCATATTTAAAGGTAAAAGATGAAAATTTAAATCTTAAAGTAAACAATTTAAATTACAACCTTGAAAGTTTAAAAACTAATTTTGATTTATCTTTATTATTAAAAAATTATCTTCCTTATTTGAAAAATTTAAAAAAGGATATAGAAAAATTAATCTATGTAAAGCTGTTTGATAAGGATTATAAAGGGGTAGTAAACATTTCTCTTAATAAAATGGAATATGAAATTTTAAAAGATTCCTCAAAATCTTTTATTAGTTTAAAGGATATAAGAAGGTTTTTAAAAAAATATAATTTAATTTTAAAAGTAGAAAGTAAAAATTTAGTTAAATTAAAAAGTAAAGAATTTGAAGTTGTAGGAAAACTTTTTATATCTCTTCCGGATAACCGTTATGCATATATAAAAAATTTAAGTGGAAGTTTTAATCTTCTCAATCATAAATTTATAATTCTTCATGGAGATATTAAAATAGATCTTTTAAAATCTAAAGGAAATATAAATTTAATTGCAAGTACGAAAAAAGGGGACTTTACTATATTTTGTATAGTTAGTGGAGATTTAAAAAATCCTAATGTTTTATTTATTTCTTATCCATATTTACCTCAAAATGAAATCTTAACTTTACTTTTGGGAATAAAAAATATCTCAGAAGATTATGTAGAATATCAAACTAAATATTTTTCTATAAAGCCAAAGTTTAGCAAAGAGTCTATTTTTGAAAGTTATATGATATCTTTATATATTCCGATAACTCCTAATTTAATTTTTGAATATAGTCGTTTACTACAAGGGGATATGTTAAGTTATGATATTAAATATAGAATAACAAGAGATTTATATATCTTATCTTCCTTAAAAAAAGAGCATGATATTAATGTAATGGAGCTTGGAATTGGAATTGAGAAAAATATATGGTAAATCTGGGAAAATTTTGGATATATTAAAAGAAGAGTTAAACATTTCAACAAATAAGGTAAAAACACTTTTAGATAATTATTTTGTTTTTGTAAATGATAAGGTAGTTTATATCTCTTCTTACAAAATAAGTAAAAAAGATAAAATAGAGGTTTTAGTATATTTTCCTCAAGTTAAAAAGGTAAAAGTTATTTTTGAAAATGAAGATTTTTTAATCTTAGATAAACCTCCTTTTTTAGATGTTTATGAAATTCAAAAACTTTTTTTTAAAGATCTTTTTATAGTTCATCGCTTAGATAAATTTACAACGGGTCTTTTAATATTTGCAAAGTCCGAAAAAGTAAAAAAAGAGTTTATAGAAATATTTAAGCAAAAGAGAATTTATAAAGAGTATAGGGCGATTGTCTACGGTAAATTGAAAGAGTATAAAAAAATAAAGCACTCTTTGGAAGGAAAGGAGGCTATTACTATTATAAATCCCATAAGTTATACAGAAAATTATAGCTACTTAAAAGTAGAAATTTTAACCGGAAGAAAACACCAAATTAGAAAACATCTAAGTCTTATTTCTCACCCTATTGTTAAAGATGTTATTTATGGTCCAAAGATCATAAAAGATGAAAAAATAAAAATGCTGCCTAGATTTATGCTCCATGCTTTTAAGTTAAAATTTCCCTTTAAAGATAAAATCTTTGAATTTAATTCTCCCTTACCTAAAGATTTCCAAGAGGCTTTAGCTAAACTTTCTCTTTAAGATAAAAGTTTAATTATAAAGACTCTAAAAATCCATACTTACTACTAGGATTTTTAGCAATTTTACAAAAATTTTTGAAAAAGCTAATCTTATTGAAAGTTAAAGTTTTAATACTGAAATAATCTCTTTTAAAATTTTAGAAAAAAAGGAAAAATGTTATAATTACCAAGAAAAAGAGGCTAACCTAAATGAAAGGGTTCGATTTACTCAAGATAGACGAAGATCTTCGCTATAATATTTTGATTTCCACCGTTATTCCGCGTCCTATAGCTTGGGTAATGACTAAAGGTAAAAATGATTATCTAAATTTAGCTCCTTTTTCCTTTTTTAACTTAATAACTAGTGATCCTCCCCTAATTTTTTTATCCATTGGAAGAAGAGATGATAATATTTTAAAAGATACTACAAAAAATATTTTAGAAAATAAAGAATTTGTAATTAATATTCCCTCAAAAGAATTTGCAAAGTTAGTAAAGTTAACTGCAAAAGCCCTGCCTTATGGAGAAAGCGAAGTAGAAAAGTTTAATATTCCTATAGAAAATAGCTTTAAGTTATCCGTCCCGAGAGTAAAAAACATTCCCTTTGCCTTAGAGTGCATTTTAGAAAAACACCTTACTTTAGGAGATCCAAAAGATCCTATGGATGTTATTTTAGGAAAAATTTTATATGTTTATGCTGATGAAAACTATTTAAAAAATCCAAAAGGTATCCTTGGAAGGCTGGGAGGAAAGTCTTTTACGGTTATAAATGAAATTTTTGAAGTTTAAAGTGAATTTCTTTAAATTAAAAAATAATTTTTCTTATAGTAATAAACTAGTAATAAAATTAAAAATATTTACTAAAACATACAAAAAAATTTTATAAAATTTTTTAATTTAAATAAGGAGGTTAAGTTTATGATAGAAGATAAAATAATAACTGAGGCTTTAACTTTTGATGATGTATTATTAATACCTCAATATTCAGAAGTTTTACCTTCTCAAGTAGATACCTCCACATATTTAACTAAAAATATAAAACTTAATATTCCACTTATCTCGGCAGCTATGGATACAGTTACTGAAGCTGAGCTTGCTATTGCTTTAGCTAGAGAAGGGGGATTAGGTATTATTCATAAAAATATGACTATAGAAGAGCAAGCTGATGAAGTTGATAGAGTCAAACGTTCGGAAAGTGGAATGATTGTTGAGCCTGTAGTTGTAAAACCTGATGAACCTATAAAAGAGGCTCTTATTTATATGAAAAAATATAAAATCTCTGGACTTCCGGTAGTAGATGAAAATGGAAAACTTATTGGAATTGTTACAAACAGGGATTTAAGATTTGAATCTAATTTAAATAAGAAAGTGAAAGATATTATGACAAAAATGGAAGATGGTCTAATAACAATAGAAATTGACAGAAAGCAGTTTGAAGAAATAAAAAGTGGAAATTTTAACTTATCTCAAGCGCTTTTAGATAAAGCCAAAGGTATTATGCATAAACATAAAATTGAAAAACTACCTATTGTTGATAATCATGGCCTTTTACTTGGACTTATTACCATAAAAGATCTAGAAAAAATGGAAAAGTATCCTAAAGCTTGTAAAGATAAATTAGGAAGATTAAGAGTTGGAGCTGCGGTAGGAACATCTTTAGATACTTTAGAAAGGGTAAAAGCTTTAGTAAAAGCTGGAGTTGATGTTATTGTTATAGATACTGCTCATGGTCATTCTAAAAATGTTTTAAATACTTTGAAACTTATAAAAGAAAATTTTCCTAATATAGATGTTATAGCCGGAAACATTGCTACTCCCGAAGCAGCTGAGGCTTTAATCCAAGCTGGGGCAGATGCTATTAAAGTGGGGATTGGACCAGGTTCTATTTGTACCACTCGAGTAGTAGCTGGAGTTGGAGTTCCTCAGCTTACGGCTATAGCTTGGTGTGCTAAAGTAGCAGATAAATATAAAGTTCCAGTTATTGCAGATGGAGGAATTAAATATTCGGGGGATATAGTTAAAGCAATTGGAGCTGGGGCTTCTTGTGTAATGATAGGTTCTTTATTTGCAGGTACTAAGGAAGCTCCCGGGGAGTTAGTTTTATATCAAGGAAGAAGTTATAAATCTTATAG
>DQVG01000011.1 GCA_015661865.1 Desulfurobacteriaceae bacterium | reverse complement strand
CTATTTTAACTGCTATTCAAATATTTGTTTTAACTTGGGTTCTGAGCATTATGCCTCATTCAATAACTCCTAATATTTATATTGATAAGTTATCTGCTTTTATGTATTTAATTGTAAGTTTAGTAGGATCTTTAATTGTTATTTTTGCTAATCAATATATGGCAGATGAAGATGAAACAAAAGTAGCCCCTTTTGTTGCTATTTTGCTTTGGTTCTTAGGAGTTATGAATTTTGCTGTCAGTGTAAATAATTTAGAGTGGTTCTTTGCATTATTTGAAACTACAACACTAGCATCTTACCTTTTAATTAGATTTAAAATGGATAAAGTTTCTATTAAAAACTCTATTTTAGCTCTTTGGATGAATCAAATAGGAGGAATAGCCATTTTAATAGGATTACTTTTTTTAGTTCACTATTATGGTGTATCCCATTTTACCGACATATTAAAAATTGGACCTACAGTACTATCTTTAATTCCTCTAGCATTTTTTGTTATGGCAGCTTTAATTAAAGGTGCTCAAATTCCTTTTCATAAATGGCTTTTGGGTGCAATGGTAGCTCCTACACCTGTTTCTGCAATTTTACATTCAGCTACTATGGTAAAAATTACTCCTTATCTTATTTTAAGATTATCTCCAGTAATATCAGGGACCTTACTTTCAAAGCTTTTAATAATTACTACCGGTTTTGTATTTGTAGTTGCTGCTTTATTTTCTTTAAAAGAAAATTACTTTAAGAAAATGCTGGCTTACTCCACAATTGCACTCCTTGCTTTAATGATGCTTGCAGGTGCTATCGGAACACCAATAGCTATTACGGCAGCATTAATTTTAATGTTATTCCATGCTATTTCTAAAGCTTTACTCTTTTTAGAAGCGGGAGTAATAGAAAAACTTTATAATGCAAAGTCTATATATGATATTAAATGTCTTATTAATAAAGCCCCAATAACTGTACTTTTTATTCTCTTTGGTCTTTTAAGTATGACTATGGTTCCATTTGCAATGTTTATTGCAAAATGGTTCACTCTTTCCGAAGTTGCAGGATTATTAAATAGAGCTGCTCATATTATTACTGTGATAATGTTAGCTATAGGTGGAGTTTCGTTAACAAGTTTATATTTAAAAGTTCTTGGTCTTATTGTTACCCATAATGAGGAGGCTATGAAAGTTAAAGTAGAACGTATTCCTAAAACTTATCTTTATCCTAGCTTATTATATGTTTTAGCAGCCTTTTTAGGAACATTATTTATTACTCCCTTAGTTCAGAAATTTTTCAATCCTATTGTTATCCATATTACAGGAATAGGATTACCTTTAAAATTAGATACTTTAGACTTAGTTGTTGGAAATCTTTCTTTACCTTTCTGGGTAATTATTGCAGCTTTAGCATTTGTTATAGTAATACCTTTACTTGCATTTAAAATTCATCTTAAAGCGGATAGGGTTCCAGAATATCTTTGTGGTGAAACTATTCCAGTTAAAGTTAGTACTTATACTCCAGTGTGTTTAGAAAAGACCTCTCCTTACATTGAGTCTATAGCGTTAGCACTTATAGCTATTACTCTTATTTTCGGTGGAGGTATGATCTAATGGCTTGGATGCTAGAAACAATAGCGATATTATCCCCTATAATAGGTGGTTTTATATATGGATTTGAAAGAGTTGTAAAAGCTAGAATGCAAAATCGTCAAGGTCCACCTTTACTGCAACCTTTCTATGATTTTATTAAATTAGTAGAAAAAAGAGCTATTCAAGTTCATTCTTTCCATAGTATGATGGGCTTAGCTTTTTTCTTTGCTACATGGTTTACACTAGCCGCCTTTTTATGTGGTCCAAATATTTTGGTTGGTCTTTTTTTACATATTTTAGCTTTAGCTTTTTTAATTATTGGGGGATTTAGTGTACTGTCTCCCTATAGTGTAATGGGATCTTTAAGAGAAATTATTCATTTAATGTGTGTTGAACCTATTCTTATTTTAGTTGCAGTAGGATTATTTTTAGTTACAGGCAGTTGGAGTGTTAGAGATATACTTTCGTACTCTGGACTTCCAATTTTATATTTACCTTTAGTTTTCATAGCTTTTGTTTTAATCATTCCTGCTATATTAAAAAAATCTCCTTTTGACATTTCTGAAGCTCATCAGGAAATTATTGGTGGTCCAGAGATAGAATATAGTGGATTTTTTTATGAAGCTATATATACAGCTAAATGGATAGAATATGTTTTCGTATTTGCTATTGTGTTTTTATTTACTGGAGTTCATTGGTGGTTAGGATTAGCTTTATCTTTACTAGTATTTTTATTTATAAATGCTTTAGATAATTCAACTTGTAGAGCAAATTTTCACCAAATGATTAAGTTTGCCTGGTTCGTATTATTACCTTTAGCTGCTTTAAATATATTTGTTTTAGCTCTTTGGAGGTATGTAATATGAGTGCCAAAATAAAATCTCCATGGATACTGCATTATAATTGTGGAAGTTGTAATGGTTGTGATGTTGAAATATTAGCTTGTCTCGGACCAAAATATGATCTTGAAAGATTTGGAATTATTAATAAAGGTAATCCTAAACAAGCAGACATTTTTGTTGTAACGGGTCCTGTAACTAAAAGAACTAGAGCTAGACTTTTAAGATTATATATGCAAATACCTGAACCTAAAGTTGTAGTAGCCGTAGGAACCTGTGCTTGCACGGGAGGTCCCTTTAGAAATATGTACAATGTAGAAAATGGAGTGGATAGATTCATACCTGTAGATGTATATATTCCAGGTTGTACAGCTAGACCAGAAGCAATTTTAAAAGGTATAAAGAAAGCTATAGAAATTTGGAAAATAAAAACAAAAGAATCAATAGAAGTTCCGGTTGTAATTCAAAAAGAATTTGAAGAAACTCTTTCTAAAATGGTACTCCATGGACAAACAGTAGATAGAAGAAAAATTATTCATGATTTAGTTAATAAATATATAAAAAACAATCTAGAAGTTACAAAATGCGATTAAGGAGGCTATAAATGTATAAAAATTTTGAGGTCATAGAATCTTCCTTGGAAAAAATTAAAGAAGATATAAAAAATTTTTATGATCCTTCTAAATATCACTTTATTACTATAAATGCTATTGACTTGGGAAATGGGAAAGTAAATATAAAATGGTTCTTTGCAAAATATGAAGTTATGGATAAACCAATAGCTTTTTCCGTAGATGCTACATATGAAGATACTATTCCTTCTATTGTAGATATTATTCCATCTGCTTGGCTTTCAGAAGCTGAACTTGCAGATTTATTTGGTTTAAATATAGAAGGTGCAAAAAAAGGTCTCTTTTTGGAACCAGATAGTCCACCCGCACCTTTAAGGAGGTCATAAATTATGGAAAATAAAATGATAGTTCCATTTGGAAGTCAACATATAACTTTACTTGAACCGGTTAGATTTATTTTTGAAACAGAAAATGAAAAAATTGTAAATGTAGATGTAGATGTTGGATATGTTCATAGAGGCATAGAAAAAGCTTGTCAAACTAAACTAAATTATAAACAAGTAGCTTATATAATTCCTAGAATATGTGGACTTTGTGCTATGTCTCATGCTTTAGCATATATAACAGCTGTGGAAAAAATATTAGAATTTGATCCTCCAAAAAAAGCTAAATATTTAAGAGTACTTGTTCATGAACTTGATAGGATTCACTCTCATTTATTTGCTATGGCTCATGTAGCCGAGGCTGCTGGATATGAAAATTTAGTTATGCATCTTTTTAGAGATAGAGAACTTGCAATGGAATGTTTAGAAATTTTAACTGGAAATAGGGTTCAATATGATTATGGATGTATAGGGGGAGTTAATAGAGATTTAACTCCAGAAGTAGAAAAAATTTTAAGAAAAAAATTAAAAAAATTGGAAGATCGTATTCACTGGTTTAAAGATTTATATATGAATGATTATACTTTATCTTTAAGATGGAAAGGGATTGGAGTTATTTCAAAGGAAATGGCAGAAAAATATAATGCTGCTGGGCCTGTAGCTCGAGCCTCCGGCGTTAGAACGGATGCAAGAGCTGAATTTGATGCGTTACCTTATAGAGATCTTGGGTTTGAAATGATTGTTTATAAAGATGGAGATATTTATTCAAGAAATTTAGTAAGATTAGATGAAATCTTTGTTTCATTAAGAATTATTTGGAATATTTTAGATGGATTACCTGAAGGTAATTATAAAGAAGAAGTTAAAGGTCTTCCCAAAGGTGAATCAGTTTGTAGGTGGGAAGCTCCTCGAGGGGAACTTTTTATGCATGTAAGAGGAGATGGAAAACAAATTTTAACTAGAGTAAGAGTAAAAACCCCTACTTTTTCCAATATTCCTGTACTTAGGGAGTTATTTGTAGGTGCAAATTATGCAGATGTACCCGCTATAATAACTAGTTTTGATCCTTGTATGTCTTGTACAGCTAGATAATTGTGGAGGGACAAATATGCTTAAAATGTTTATAGAATCTTTAAAAAATCTTTTTTCTGAACCTGCTACTTTACCAGGAATTGGAACTGAAGCACCAAAGGGTTATAGAGGTTTAATTGTTTTTAATAAAGAAAAGTGTATATTTTGTACTAAATGTGAATTAGTTTGCCCAGTGGATGCGATAAAGTTTATTTATCCTGAAGATGGTTCTAGAAATTTGGAATTTAATTATAATCCATTTTTATGTATATATTGTGGAGAGTGTGTAAGAGCTTGCCCCAAGGATGGAGCTCTAATTCAAACTAACATTGTCCCAGAGCCAGGTACTCAAGAGGATAATCCAAACGAAAAGTGGTTTGAAATAGAAAGGAGAGCTCAAGAAAGTAAAAAAAAGTGGCAAATAGCTTTAGCTAAAAAAAGGCAAGAAGCATTAAAAAAAGCAAAAAAACAACCTCCCTCTGATAAAAAGGGATCAAAAAAATAAAAGGGAGGTTTCTTGCCTCCCCCTTTGTGGGATAATTTTACAAAGTGGTTCTAAAGAACAATTTCTGTTCCTACACCCTCTTTTGTAAAAATTTCAAGCAATATACTGTGAGGTACTTTACCGTTTATTATATGAGCTTTTCTTACCCCTCTTTTTAAAGCTGTTTTACAAGATAGGAGCTTAGGAATCATTCCTCCCTTTATAATACCTTTTTGAATAAAAGTATTTAAAAATTTCAAAGAAAATTTAGAAATCAAATAAAAGTTTTCATCTAATTTTTTAAATTTTAACAAAACTTTATTATTATCTTTTATATTTATAATTTCATTTTCTTTTTCTTTCAAAAT
>DQVG01000137.1 GCA_015661865.1 Desulfurobacteriaceae bacterium | reverse complement strand
TGTAAAGCTATTGGGATGTATAGCTCTCCACAAATTTTTAAGTTGGATTCTAAAAACATATCTGCCGTAAAGCTTACAATTCCTTCTATAGAATTTTCTATAGGAACAATTCCATAGTTTATTCTATCTTTTTCCACTTCCTCAAAAACTTCTTTTATAGTTGATAAAGGAATTTTTTTTACACTAGACCCAAAATATTTATTTACAGCTAGCTCGGAGAAAGTTCCTCTGGGACCTAAAAAACCTACTTTCAAGGGTTCTTCTAAAGATCGACAGGCAGAAATTATTTCTCTAAATATACTTTTTACTGCTAATGAGGGTAAAGGAGAAGTGTCTAGTTTTTCTATTTTTTGATAAATTTGATATTCTCTTTCTGGAACAAAAGTGGGTAAATTATATTTTCTTTTTATATTTCCTATTTCCATGGCTATATTTGCTCTTTTTCTTAAAAGCTCTATAATTTGGTTATCAATTTCATCTATTTTTTGTCTTAAAATGTCTAATTCTTCTTTTATTTTCTCCATATACTTTCCCTCATTTTTTATTCTACGGGACATACAAAAACTTTTCCTTTAACAAAATCAAAATTATTTATTTCTTGGGAAGCTTGAATTACATTTTGGTAATTTGCTTCATGGGTAAAAATTAAAATAGGAACTAAACTATTTTCCATTTTAATATCCTTTTGAAAAACCATTTTTATTGAAATATTATAATCGGCAAAAATTCTAGATATTTGATATAAAACTCCTACTTTATCTTCAGCTAAGATTCTAATATAAAATTCACTTTCAAAATCATATTTATGTTTTACAGGTATATTGCCATTGAAATTATTAAAATCATAAAGTTTACCGGCCCCCGAATAAAGTTTTTGAGCTATATAACAAATATCACTCCATACCGCCGAAGCAGTTGGATTTTTTCCGGCTCCTAAACCATAGTAAAGGGTTGGACCAACAAAATCTCCTTCTACTAAAATTGCATTATAAGCATTAGATATAGAGGATAATATATTAGACTTTGGTACCATAGTAGGACAAACTCTTACTCCCAATTTTCCATCTTCTTTTTTACTTTTTGCAATAAGTTTTATTTTATATCCAAGTTCATTTGCAATTTGAATATCCAAAGGTAAAATCTCACTAATACCTTGAACCAAGACATTATCCATTTTTATCCATTTTCCATAAGCTAAGGCAGTTAAAATTATAATTTTATGAGCAGAATCTATACCATTAATATCAAAATCAGGTTCTTTTTCTGCATATCCTAAATTTTGAGCAATTTTTAAAGCTTCCTCAAAGGTTTTATTTTCCTCCATTTTGCTCAAGATAAAATTCACCGTTCCATTTAAAATACCTTCTATATTTAAGATATTATTTGCTACAAGACCTTGTTTAAGAGCCTTTATAATTGGAATTCCTCCGCCTACACTAGCTTCAAATCCAATACAAGCATTTTTATCTTGGGCAAGCTTAAAGATATACTCTCCATATTCTGCAAGAAGATATTTATTAGCCGTAACTACATGCTTTCTTTTTTCTAAAGCAGAAGTTATTATTTCTTTGGCTACGGTGATTCCCCCTATAAGTTCTACAACTATATCAACATTTTTATTTAAAACATCTTTAAAATTATCTGTAATTTCTATATTAAAATCCTTTAAATATTCTATTTTCGAAATATTTTTATCGCAAACAATAGATAGTTTTATGTCTGTCCCACATTTTTCTTTGATAACATCTTTATTTTTTAGATATATATCTATAACTCCACTTCCTACCGTTCCAGCTCCAATTAAACCTACTTTTATCAATATAAACCTCCTAAGGTGTTATTTATTAAACTGCATCTACTTTTTTTAGTTTATTTTCAAAACGTTTTTTAGCTTCAAACATTTTCATACTTACTCTATTTTTTACATTTACCTCTCCATCTCCGGACGTTTCTACGGATATAAATAAAGTATTATAGTCTTTACTTACCTTGTAATTTATTGCATCACTTTGAGTAGAAGGCATACATCCAAAAGGTTTTACAGAAATAACAAAATCAATATTATTTTTTGCTCCCCAAATGTGCTTAGCTACTTCTAAGTGTCCTTCACCTCCCACAACTAAAGGATCATAGTAAGGCAAAGCTAATTTATAAAGTTCTTTTTGTTTAACAAGAGGATCAGGAAGGTTATAGTATATTTTTCTTAAAATTTCAAAAATTAGATAAATTGCATTTTCCAATAAATACATAATTGCTAAACTCTTTAAGTTGCTTTCTTTTCTTACCTTTCCTTCTTTTCTTTTTATAAAAAATTGATAAGTAATCCAGTTAGTTATATAGTCAGCTTTAACATCAAAACCATTTTTTAAAAGATATTCATGGAGTTTGTAATTTCCATACCCTTCCGTACTACTAGCCCAAAATTCTCCAATGACCATAACTTTTGGAACTTTTTTTGTTAAATCCAAAGAGATTTCTTTAATACAACTTCTAGTCTTATAAGCAGTTTTTAAAATATTTAAAAGCTTTGGATTTTTTTCAAAAGCTTTTTCAAACTCAGATATAATTTTGTCTAAAACCTGGTCAATGTTTTCAATAGTAACATCTTCTTTTCTATAAGCAATTAACTTATATCTTAAACTTCTTAAAATATCCCCTACCATAATAGCCTTTCCCAAATCCCAAATAAACCAAAAGGGTTTTTTTATCTCTATACCTTCTAGTTTATATCCATTTTCTTGATCTAATACTGCTATTTTAAAATTTTCTAAACCAGCTAACTTTAAAGCTTTCTTATACTCCTCAATATACATTCCAAAACGACAAGGGCCACAAGCTCCAACTGTAACATATATATACTGGCTAATATCTTCTTGTTTTTTCTTTTTCTCCAATAAAAATTTAATTAAATTTCCAATTGTAAAATAAGCCGGATTACAAAATCCCCTAGAACAATATTTTCTCCCTATTAAAAAAGCTTCATAATCTGGCTCAGGTAAAAATTCGCTTTCTATGTTATAAAACTTTAAAACCGCCCTTATAAGTCTTTGATGATATATGGGTAATCCTCCAAAAAGAAGTTTCATGATTTTTCACCTCAAACACTAATTTTTTTTAACTAGTTAATATATAACCATTATTATAACCTTATCAAAAAAACAAAGAATAAGTTTATCATAGTAATTTTAAAATTTTTTCAAACTTTCAAATTTAATAACCACCTAAACTAAAAAAACTTTATACAACTTATTTAACTTTTATAAAAAACGATATAACTTTTAGTAAAAATAATTAATATTACTAAACGATCTTCGAGAAATAAGTTAAAAGTGCTAAGCTTAGAACCTATTGTTTTAAAAGCCATTACAAACATATATTAAAAAAATTAAACATGCAGAGGGTCTCAAAAATTTAAAACAGTTATTAAAATTATTTA